>VGRA01000365.1 GCA_016875515.1 Deltaproteobacteria bacterium
CGCGCACCGCGTTCGAGCAGGTGGACGGGCGGTACGTGGCGGTGGCCCGGACGTTGGGGCGCACGCGCGCGGGGGCGTTCTGGGCGGTGGAGCTGCCGCTCGCCGCGCGGGGCATTGCAGCGGGCGCACTGCTCGCCTTCTGCCGCGCGCTCGGCGAGTTCGGCGCGACCATCCTCGTGGCGGGCAACATCCCCGGGAGGACGCAGACGGTGCCGCTGGCCATCTTCCAGCGGGCCCAGGCGGGCGAGGATGCGTCGGCGCTGCGGCTGGTGGGGCTGGCCACGGCGGCGGCGTTCGCGGTGGTGCTGCTGCACGAGTGGCTCGCCGGGCGGGGAGGTGGCCGTGCTCGAGGTTGACCTCCGACTGCCGCTCGCGGACTTCCCGCTGCGCGTCACGTTCTCCACCCACGCGCGCGCGGTGGCGCTGCTGGGAGCGTCCGGGGCGGGGAAGACGTCCCTGCTGGAGGCGCTGGCGGGGCTGCGGCCGGGGGCGGTGGGGCGCGTGGTGGTGGACGGGGTGGTGTTGCAGGACGGTGTGCGGGGACTTCCGCCCGAGGCCCGCGGGGTGGGCTACGTCCCGCAGGATCTGGCGCTCTTCCCCCACCTGACCGCGGGGCAGAACGTGGCGTTCGGGGCGGCCACGGGCGGGGACCAGGTCCGGCGTTGGACGGAATTGCTCGGGCTTTCCAGCTTGGTGGGGCGCCGGGTGGCGGAGCTGTCCGGCGGGGAGCGGCAACGGGTGGCGCTCGCGCGGGCGCTGGTGGCCCAGCCGAGGCTTCTGCTCCTGGACGAGCCGCTCTCCGCGCTGGACCTGCCGCTGCGCGAGGCGGCGCTGCGGTCCCTGCAGGAAGTGGTGTCCGGGGCCGGTGTCCGGCTGCTGTACGTCACGCACCAGCCGGCCGAGGCGGAGGTGCTCTGTGCGGAGGCGGCGTGGCTGGACCGCGGCAACGTGCGCGCCCGCGGGACGGTGGGCGAGGTGGTGTCCGACTGGCGCGCAGCCGTCAGCGCCGGTTGAGCGCGGCGAGCAACTGCGAGGCGGCGAAGGCGGTCTCCTCGGGGGAGCAGCCCACGAGGCGGAGGCGCTGGGGCGGCTGGACCTCCAGCACGAGCTCGAGCGCGGGGTGGGCGTCCCGCCTGTCCGGCGGGATGACCTGCACGTCCATCACCCCGTCGATCGGGGCGGACTGCCTGTGCCAGCGCGGGATGGGGCCCCGCTCCAGCGCGATTCGTCCCGGGATGACCTGCAGGTTGAACTCGTTCAACACCCGCTCGGCAGCCCAGAAGGCGAAGAGCGTGAGGAAGATGCCGTCAGGAAGAGCCCGGGGACGCCCAACTCCGCCCGGTTCGCGAAGGTGGAGCCGAGGGCGAAGAGCACGGTGGCCCCCGCCATGACCTGGTCTCCCGGGCTGCCGAGCTTGCGGTGGAGCAGCAGCTGTCCCGGCCGGGCATGCACGAGGCAGGTCCACCGTCCGGGGCCAGGGGCGTCCGCTGGCGCACGCTCATTTTCTCAAGAGCACGTAGAGGGCCCCCGCGCCGCCGTGCTCGGAGCGGGCGGTGCAGAAGGCGAGCACCAGCCTGCCCATCCGCCCCTGCTGGAGCCAGCCGGGCAGCTGGGCCTTGAGCACGGGCAGTTGCTGCTCGGAGTGAAGCCCGCGCCCGTGGACGAGCAGCACGCAGCGGCGGCCTGCCCGGCGGGCCTCGGAGAGGAAGCGTTCCACGGCGGCGCGCGCAGCGTCCCGAGACAGGCCATGCAGGTCCAGCTCCGCGGTGACCGGGTGGTCCCCCCGCTTGAGGGCGCGGACGAGGCGCGGGTCCACCCCCGGGGCGTGGCCCTCCACGGACGAGGCGGTCTCCTCCAGGGTGAAGTCGCCGCGCTCGGAGACGAGGTCGTTCAGCTGGGCAAAGGCTTCGGCCTCCTCGTTGACCACTTGCGCCTGGAGACGGGGAAGCTCCGGGGGAAGCTCCTTGCGGCGGGTGAGGGGCGTGACGCCGTCGAGCGCCTCGAGGAATTGCCGCGCCTCCTCGTTCGCGGCGGAGGCCTTCTTGCGCGAAGGGGGCGGCGGGCGCGCGGGAGCGGGTGGCTGCTTCGGCGGCTCCACCTTCAGCTTCAGCCCGGCGAACGGGGAGTTGAACCCCTGCTGCTTCCTCCTGCTCATGGTCTCGTCCTGTTCCGTGGCCGTCGCAGCAGCAGCGCGGCGAGCGGCGTCCAGAGGAAGGCGGCGCTCGCGCCGAGGCAGCCGGGGCCCGCGGCGCTTCGAACGGCGGTCCAGGTGCAGCGCCCGTCCACGCAGGAGAAGCCGCGCTCACACTCCAGTGACTGGCGGCAGGTGGTGGGGACGCGGCCGGTGGCGTCGTCCGACTCGGGGACGTCCTGGCCCGCCCCACCCACGTCCACGGTTCCGCCGTCCACGGGAGGGAGCGCAGGGAGCCAGGCGTCCGCTCCGGTGCCCGCGTCGTCCCCCGCCGCCTGGACGAGCGACAGTTGCGACAGGAGGGCGAGGGCGGCGAAGGCAGGGTGCATGGTGCGGCAGCAGAGGTAATCCCGCGCGGCGCATGCGGGCAAGCCTGCGTCGGTGGTAGGGATGTTCCCCGTGCATCCTTACTTCGCCGCAACCGCGCTGAGCCTGTTCCTCCTGCCCGCCGCTGCGTTCGGCTGGGGGTTCGCCGGCCACCGGAAGCTGGCGAGCAAGCTGGCGGAGCCGCTGCCCACCGGGTGCCTGAAGTCATGGCTCGCCGCGCAGGCGAGCAAGGTCACCTTCCAGGACCAGGCGTGTGACCCGGACCGCTGGCGCGAGACGGACACGGCGGAGGGGGCCCGGCACTTCCTGGACATTGACTGGGCGAGCCCGCCGTCCAGCTACCCGCGCGAGTGGGAGGCCATCCAGCAGCGGTTCGGGCAGTACGCGGAGAAGAACGGGACGGTGCCCTTCCGGGTGGAGGAGTACCGCAACCGGCTGGTGCAAGCCTTCCAGTCCGGGGACTCAGCGGCCGCCGCCACCGCGGTGGCGCACCTGTCCCACTACGCGACGGACGCCTTCTCGCCGTACCACGACACCAAGGACTCCAACCCCAAGCTGAACAACGTGGACTCGGTGGGGGCGCACGCGCGGTACGAGTCGGACATGCTCGGGGGGGCGTCCAACATGACGGCGCTGCTGACGAAGGCGGCCACGTACTACGGGACGGTGGGGGCGCCGGTGCTGCCCGGGCAGGTGTTCGACGTGGTGCTGGTGGGCAACCCGCTCGCGGCCGAGGTGACGGCGGCGTACCGGAGTGGGAACGGGCAGGTGGCCGCGCTCTATTCGGCCACCTCCGACCTCACGGCGCGGCGCTTCGGGGACGCGCTCACCTTCACGGCGAGCCTGGTGGCTTCCGCCTGGGTGGAGGCGGGCAAGCCCAATCTCACGGGAATGCCGTCCGGGTGCAGCAAGAACGTTCCACAAGGTGAGATCGTCCTGCGGGGGTACCCGCTGCCGCCGCCCGTCCCCGCGCAGCCGGACGCCGGGACGCCGGCGGTTGAGGATGCCGGGCAGCCCGCGGAGCCGGACGCGGGGAGCGGCGAGCCGGAGGTGGAGGAGCCGCCTCCTGGGGAGGCGCCCCCGCCGGAGTCCTGCGGGTGCGGCGGGGAGACGGCGGCGGCGGTGCTGCTGCCCATCACGCTGCTCGGCCGGTTGCGGCGGAGGCGGGTGCGGTGAGGTGGACGGGGGGCCTCCTGCTGTGCGGTTGGTTGCTTTCTGCGTGCGAGGACGGCGCGCGGAAGCAGGCCGCCGAGGCGGTGCGGCGGTACGAGGCGCTGGTGGCGGAGCGGCGCCACCCCCGGGACTCGGCGTTCGAGCCGGTGCTGCGGGAGCTGGAGCAAGCCAAGGCCGGAACGCCCGAGGGGGACAAGGCGCGGGAGATGGCGGCGGGGCTGCGGCGCGCGCGGGCGCTGCCCATGCCGCCGCGGCC
>VGRA01000366.1 GCA_016875515.1 Deltaproteobacteria bacterium
GCAGGCCGGAAGCGGGACCACTCGTAGAGCGCAAACCCGGTTCGCCCCGCCTTCACGTCCTCGCGGATCAGCTCGAGCTGCTTCTCGGCCCCTGCCAACAGGAACGCTACCGCCTCCTCCAGCTTGGCCCGGCGCGCGGTCAATGCCGCTCGGGAGCGGATCTTGGAATGCAGCCTGTCGAGCGGCAGCCCCTCCACCGCCTGGAACCCTGCCGCCGCGCGTGCGAGGCCCGAGACCGCCTCCGCGCCTGACCAGGCACTCCTGGACGCGGACTCTGCGTCGCACAGCGGACGGTCCACGCGCCGGTTCGTCACCTCGGTGACGAGATCCCCGTACCTCGTCAGGCCGTTCTTGTCTGTCGTGGCAGGGGCGAGCTCGAGCTCCAGTCGTCGCAGCTCGGCAGCCGCCTCCACGTACTGCTTCTGGTTCACCAGACCTTGCGCGGTCGCGTAGGTCCTGGGGTCGCCCGACTTGATGAGGCGCTGGAGGGGCCCGCAGCCGGTGAGGCTCAAGAGGAACGTGCCGGTGAGGCTCAAGAGGAACGTGCCGGTGAGGAGGAGGCGTGTGACTGGGCGCAAGGGAGTGCCTTCGGTGACGATGGGCCCGCGGTTGGGCGTGACAGGGAACGGCGAAGAGAGGCGGTCAACCTACGTACCGCCTACCCCTCGACCGCTGACAGGATCCCACGTGCCTGCATTGGCGAAGCGGACGCAGTAGGCGGGATTCCCGCGGATCCCCTCGGCGTCATCCGGGCGCCAGAGCCAGAGGCGGTAGGTGCCGGCGGGGGCCGAGGCCGGCAGCTGCAGCTGGGTATACGCCGTGGACTCCACCCCGGGGCTCCAGCGGCGCGGTTCCACCGACTGAAGCCGGGCGGCGTACCGCGTGCTCCCGTGCTCGAGCACCACGAACACCGGACTGGGGTTGAACAGCGCGGCGAAGCCGGTGTTGCGCTCCTTGCAGGCCAGGTCGAGCACGCCCCCGGGACGGACCTGCGAGCTGCGCGAGGCGGACACCAGCTTGAACCGGTAGCCCATGCGGCGGCTGACCTCCGCAAAGCAGCCGTTCGTCTTCCACGACGCCAGGACCCCCGCGTTGTACTGGCGGTTCAGGTTGGAGGTGTGCAGTTGGGCCATCTCGGGCACCATGGCGTCGCAGCGGGTGCGGGCGGGATCCGGGCTGCAGGTCTCCCCGCCGTGCGGCGTGTAGCGGGTCTCCGCGGCCACGTAGGCCTTCTGGCTGGCGATGACGGCCGGGTCCGCGGGGTAGGTGTAGAAGTCGTTGAAGCTGGCGAAGTGGCAGTCGTTGTGGTGGCCCACGCGCGCCACGTCGCTGCCCGAGAAGGCCTGCGCCTCGCCCAGCGGGGCGCTCCCGTAGAACGCCATCTTGTGGGCCGGGTAGCGGAGTTGGACCATGCGCGAGGTGGGCAGGGCGCGGAGCAACGCTTCCAGGACGTTCCGTTGGGGGGAGGTGGCCTGGAAGGGATCTGCGTTGTCGGTGAGGTTCGTGGTGGCGTGGTGCCACTCGCCCCAGGGGCCGATGATGCCCGCGTGCGTCATGGCGATGACGTCCGCGTTCGCCTAAAGCAGCAGGGCGAGCTGAGCGATGTGCCCGAGGATGGCCGACCCGGTGGCGTCACCTGGATTCGCATCCCCCGGGAGGGGCGAGCCCGGGTCCCGGTACTCGAAGCGGAGGACCACCCTCAGTCCCGAGGAGCGGATGCGGCCGAGCGCGTTGGCCAGTTCGGTCAGCTTGGACGCCGGGAGGGCAATGGAACGGAAGAGGTCCAGGCGCACCAGCACGCCCGCCAGCGTGTAGGCGGGCAGGCCGTCCTGCGCCTGGGTGAGCCATGCGCAGGAACTCTCGGCGTCCGTGAGTCCCAGGTAACCATTGAGGAAGCCTCGCTCGGGGTTCTTGAAGTCGTCCGTGGTGGAGGTGAAGAACACCGGGGTGAGGGGTGGGACGGTCGCCCCGCCCGCGTCCTGGGTGCCCTGGCCTGCATCTGCAGTGGAGCCGCCGGCATCGGGCGTTACACCTCCCCCGCGGCCCCGGCCCCGGTTGCCACGGAAGACGTCGAACACGTGGCTCTTGAGAAGACCGCCGTCCTGCACGAGCTCCGTGACGTCGGGCTCGAGTCCACCCGCGCTCCCCGCACACCCGCAGAGCAACACGACGACCCACGACGCAACCCGCTGGCGCATCCTCACGGTTGGCTCCCTCGGCCGCGGGGAAGCAAGGGGCGCTGCCGGGTGCCGTCTGGCAGCAATTCTTCCCAGCGAAGACATCTGGCCATGCCTGCGGTGGGAGGGACGTTCGGACAGCAGCCGGGCGTGCCCGGCGGACGAGCTATGCGGCGGACTGGTCCGGCCCAGCGGCGCGCTGGTCCGCGGCCAGCTTCACGAGCAGCGCATGCAGCATTTCCGTTGAGAGCCCGTGCAGGACCAGCCGGTGCCCGGTGCGCAGGGTGGACTCGGGCGCGAGCGGGTGCTTGTTATTGAGCAGGATGAGGTGCTCGGGCGCATCCAGGATGGTGGCCACGTAGATGCCGATGGTCTCGTCCAGCTGCAGCGAGTTCGCGGCGCGCCAGAAGTCGTTGTCGGTGAGGAACAGCTGGTAGATGGGCGTGAACAGCTCGATGGCGGACTCGAGGTCCAGGAAGTTGGTCCAGCGGTTGGGGAGGTCCTCCAGCTTGAGCCCCGGGTCCTTCACCATGGAGAAGTCCGGCCGGGCCACCTTCACCAGGACATTCCCCTCGTCCCGAAGGGCCTTGTTCAACCGGATGACGAAGTTGAAGAGGTTCAAGTCATGGATGAGGAAGGTCTCCGCCTCCAGGTCCGAGATGGTCCTGGGCGTCAAAGGCGAGGTGGGCACCTGCACGGGGGCGTTCTTCGCAATGAACTCCAGCGCCTGCCCACCGAGGTGGAAGTGCCGGAGGATGAGCCAGTTGCCCTCCGGGCGGACGAAGTTCCGGAGCCCCCACGCAAGCAGCTTGTGCAGCGCAATGGAGAACGAGAGCCTGTGCGGGACGATGATCTTCACCAGCTGCAGCACGACGATGGCGGTGCGCGCCAGCGGGCGGATGACGGGGAGCAGGAACTGGCGGGAGCGCGAGCTGGCGTCCCGGAGCCAAGCCGCCTTCACGTGGTCCATGAAGGGCGTGCTGCGGTCCAGGTAGAGGGCGAGCCAGGGGCTGGGATCCCGGGGATCGTGCTCCTGGGACAGGAAGTCAGCTGCGGGCGTCATGCGGCCTCCGGGAGGACGTGCTCGAACTGCATGAGGTACAGCTCCGCTGTGCGGCGGGCGGTGTCTGCAATGGCCTGCGTGCAGGCGGGATCGGCGTTCAGCGCCAGCTGGGCGCCCTGCAGCCAACGCTCGAGGTGATGGGGATCATTGTCCCCGTGGTACGCGAGGAACCGGAAGCAATTGGCGGGAAACGAGAGCGCCTGCTTAAGCAGTGGCAGCAGCGCGGGGACGATCCGTTGGCCGGTCCCTTCAATGACGTACACCGCCCCGAGCAACCCCACCGGGTTGGGCGTTGCGGCCAAGGCGTGCAGGTAGGCGTTGAGCGCCTCGCCGCCCGGGTTGCGCCGCAATCCGTCCAGGTGCTCCACCGCGCCGCCGGCAGAGCGGTAGTCCTCGAAGAGGATCTTGAAGTCGTTCTGCTCCTCGCCCGCGTGGACTTGCACCAGGTCCGCGAGCGGCTGGAAGGGGCCGGAGAGGGAGGCAGCCCCCTCGCGCATCCACTTGCTGCCCTCGCGCACCTGGGGAATCCAGCACTCCATGAACCGGAGGTACTGCGCGCGGCTGATGCGCCCGTCCCGGATGGCGCGGACGAGGGGCGTGCGCCACACGCGGGAGCGGTAGTCCTGCCACGTCTTGGCCAGGGACTGGAGCAGCGGCGCCAGCACGGCGGGGGCGCCGGCCGGATCATGCGGTGCGGCGGGGAG
>VGRA01000367.1 GCA_016875515.1 Deltaproteobacteria bacterium
CATGGAGACCCCCACGTGGTACCCCAACCCCGTTTCGCCGGCCGGAAGCGTGAAGTTCGGCGCGGACACGGTGGCGGCCTGGGGCGGAGGGAGCGTGGGGACGCACGACGCCTGCTCCACCGCCTTCACGCCCGCGCGGGTGCCCAGGCTGATCCCCGTGTCCACCTCCACGGTGGATCCCGCTGCCGCGGACACGTCCAGGTTGCTCGAGGGCGGGACGCCGAACTGGCCCACCACGTCCCCCACCGCGATCCGGCCCTCGAGCCCAGGGAACCGCGGCACGCACTCCCCTCCCTGGTCGTCCACGCACTTGCCCTTGGAGCCGGAGGTGATCTCGCAGTGGCTGGTGGCGCCCGTGGAGGCCACGGACGGGCAGGACGGGTAGCCGGTGCCGCACGGCTCGCAGGACTGCTCCGCGAGCGCCGCCTTCAGCTCGTCCTGGATCATGGGCGAGATCTGCTCGAGGATGAACGTCTTGACGAAGCCCCAGTCGGCCACGCTGCAGTAGAAGCCGCAGTCGTTGTCGAACAGGCCGCCGGACTCGTTGCTGAAGTCCAGATCGTCCGGGTCCAGGCAACGGGGGGGCGCCGGGGTGCTGCTGGTGGCGCCGCAGACCTCGGTGCCATCCACGGACAGCTTGAACGACAGCACCTCGTCCCAGAGGGTGTCGATCTCGAAGGTGAGGGTCGCGCCCAGTTCCTGGCTCACCGGGTTCTCGCGACTGGTGTTGTAGTCCAGGGAGCACTTCACCGCGCCGATGAAGGCGCACGCGCCGTGGGTCCGGTCCACCGTGGACACGTAGATCTTCCCCGTGTCGATGGAGATCCCCAACTTGCCTGCCAGCTTGTCCGGGGCGGTGGGCTGCAGGCTGAACGAGTTGATGAGCACCGGGACATTGAGCGGCGCGTCCCTGCCGTCACAGAGGCCATCCAGTTGGCCGCAGGATTCGCTCGTGCAGCCGGCGCTGCCCTGGTCCGCGATGGCCACGTCCCCGCCCACCGGTACATTCGTGACCGTGCACGGGACCGGCAGGTTCAGGCGCTTGCCGGGCGCGAAGTTCTCCAGCAACGCCTGCCAGTTGCCGTTCAGGTAGGTGACGCCCTCGGGGGAGACGCGCACGTTGACCGCGTTGGACGTCTTGGGGCCGCTGTACCTTCCCGACGGAAGCGGTCCCAGCGCCGTGCAGCCCCCGCCGCTGGACACGCACCCCCACAGCACCCAGGCCGCTGCCCAGGTCCCCACTCCCCGCGCAAGAACTCCACGCCGTCCAGCATCCATGCAGCCCACCTCCGAGAATGGCCGCATACTAGGAAGGCGCGGCTGCCGAAGGCAAAGCCCACGCGGCGGGCATGGGCTCAGCGCACCACGGGCAGGGCGTAGGCCGCGGGCCGCGGCGCCTTGACCACGCCGGCCGCCTCGTTCATCCGGCCGGAGCGGAACGGCTCCAGGTCCAGCGCCACGAACTTGAAGCCCTCGCCGAGCAGCGCCGCGTTGGCGGCCTTGCGGAAGGCAGGATCCACGGCGAGCGCGTACTCGGCGGCGTCCACCTCCAGCCGCGCCACCTCGCCGTGGTACCGCACGCGGAAGGTGCGGAGCCCCAGCCGGCGCAGCGCGGACTCGGCCCGCCCCACTTGCAGCAGCCGGGGCTCGGTCACCGAGGTGCCGTACGGGATGCGCGAGGCCAGGCAGGCCATCTGCGGCTTGTCCCAGGTGGGCAGCCCCAGCCGCTGGGACCACGCGCGGATCTCCGCCTTGGTGAGACCGTGCTCCGCCAGGGGCGACCGCACGCCGTGCTCACGAGCCGCCACGTGCCCCGGGCGGTGATCTCGCGTGTCGTCCGCGTTGAAGCCGTCCAGGATGACGGCCAGCCCGCGCGCCCCGCGCTCCTGCTCGCAGAGCGCGTACAGCTCCGTCTTGCAGTGATAGCAGCGGTTGGTGTCGTTGCGGGCGTAGGCCGGGTTGGCGAGCTCGCCGGAGCGGACCGAGATCCACCCCGCCCCCATGGACTCCGCGAGCGCCCTCGCCTCCTCCGCCTCCTCCGGGGCCACTGAGGCGGACAGGGCGGTCAGCGCCAAGGCGCGCCCCCCCAGCTCCTCCACGGCCACCTTCAGGACGAAGGCCGAGTCCACCCCGCCCGAGAAGGCCACCAGCGCGGAGCCGGCCTCCCGCAACGCCGCCCTCAACGCGCCGAGGCGCTCCGCGGATCCCGCACAGAGTGCCTCGACCTGGTCCGGAGAAAGCACGCCTGGACTCCCCTGCCTACTTCCGCTTCGGTACCTTGGCGGCCTTGGCGACCTTGGCCGGCTTGGAAGCCTTGGCCGGGGCGCGCGCCGTGCGGGCGGCCGGGCGGGCACGCGCCGCAGAAGCAGCCGCCTTCTTCTTCACCGGGTTGGGCTTCCACCGGGTGCCGGTGATGACCTTGAGCTCCTCGGCCGTCACGTAGCCGAAATCCAGCAGGGCCTGGAAGATCCGCAGCCCGCCGGCCTCCACCGACTCCTCGTGGGAGCGGACCGTCACCTCGGCGCCCACCGGTGCCTCGTACGGCTCCGTGATGCCGATGAAGTGCGGGTTCTCGCCGCTGAGCGCCTTGCGTGCCTTGCCGCTCTTGTCCCGGCTGATGACCACGTTGGTGTCGCAGTCCACATAGACCTCCACGTACCTGGAGATCAGCCTCCGGTTCGTCTCGCGGAGGGCGCGGTACGGGCTGACCGAGGCGACCAGCGTGGCCGTGCCGTTGCGGGAGAGCAGGTCCGCCACCACGCCCATCCGGCGGCCCATGGCCATCCGCTCCTCCTTGGCGGTGCCCACCGGGAGATCCATGGCCTCGGCGAACTCCGGCTCGTCGATCACCTCGGTGCTGCGGTTCACCTGCTTGAGCCGCGCTGCCACATAGTCAGCCAGGGACGTCTTGCCGGAGCCCGGCATGCCCGTCAGCCACACCGTGAAGCCGTTGCTGTTCGCCATGGTTCCCACCCGATCCAGACCTTGGAGTCAAAAGTCCGGCGCCGTGTAGCCCATCGGCAGTCAAATATCAATCACCGCGGGGCCAAACCCCCGGAAACCCTGGATTCGACCGCTTGGAGGTGGAGGGCGCAGGCATCCACGCGCCCCGCGCGGAGCGAGACGACCAGCCAGCCCACGCCGGGGTGGAGCCGCGCCGCCGCCCGGTCCTCGTCCGACATGAAAGGTGGAAGGTCCAGGTGCGAGTGGATGATCCACTGCAACGTCTCCCCCTCCCGGGCCGCGCAGAACGACCCCGCCAACCACTCGGCGTCGTCCAGGCAGAAACCGGTCCGGGCCTGCCCCGGCGGGAGGGCGTTCCGCATCAATTGCAGGCGGTGGCCGCCCGGGCCGTGCCACAGCAATGCGCAGCCTTCCGCCGGGACGCAGGCCTCCAGGTGCGGCCACAGCGGGGCCAGCACCGCGTCGCCCGGCGCGTTCACCCCGGGTGCTCCTCGCAGCCCTTGAGTTCCGCGGGCAGCGCCTCCCCCCCGGCCGACACCTCCAAGACCGACGCCGCCGCCCCGTGCCAGCCCATCACCAGCCGCTGCACCGCGAGTGCCGCCTGGGCGCCCACCAGGACGGACGGCGGACCCGCGGGGATGGGCCCGAGCGCTGTGACCGCGCGGGTGGCACACCGGCCACACCCGGCCGCGGGCAGGGCGACCACCCGGAGGCCACCACCCGGCCCGGCCCCCATCCACACGGCGGGACCACGCGCCCCGTCCAGCCTGGCAGGCGCACTGCCCAGCTGCACCGCCACCGTCCTGGAAGCGGCCTCGAGCGCGTCCGGGTTCCAGGTGCCGAAGGCGCCCTGCGCCCCGGCGCAACGCACGGCGAGGCCTGACGCCGCGAGGTAGGCCAGCGCCACGTCCAGCGCGGGCCCGGTCCCCACGGGCTCCACCGCCGCGGAGAGCAGCGCCCGCTGGCCCGGCCCTC
>VGRA01000368.1 GCA_016875515.1 Deltaproteobacteria bacterium
CAAGACCCTCGTGCTGGACGTGGTGTGGAAGGAATTCGTGGAGGCCCAGCAGACGTTGAGCGACTACCTCCGGGACGTCACCGACCGCGTCATCCGTGAAACGCTGGGGGACGCCGAGAGCGAGGCGAAGGAGCGCCCAGTACTGCCGGGGGAGCGCAGAGACTGACGGCTGGTTGTTCTTGTGTGGCATGAAGGCTCGGTCCATGCCGCTCGTGTACCTCCCAGATGTCGAGGCGCTGTTTTGGTGGGGCGAAGAGTCCGCGCCACGTGGACTCTCGCGGTTCGGCCAATCGGGCGGACCGTGGTCCACGCCTCTGGTCACCCCCGCTGGGGTGCGGCAGACCGCCGGATTGAAGCTGCCGCTGCTCGACAGCCTGGCGGCGCTCGCGGTGGTGCCGGCCGGCGAGCTCGAAGGGTTGCCGGGTTCCGTGGCGTCGTGGACCCTCGCGAGCAAGCTCGTGATGGACCTCGTGGCGCGCGAGCGCGTGGTCCCCACCCTCACGCGGCGTGGTGGGCGCATGGAGGCGCGCTGGGCCGCAGCGCTCGCCAGCAGCGACGACGCATCGCAGGTCGCTGCACTCGCGCGCAGCATGCCGCCTGCGGCCCATGCCGTGCCCGTGGCGGGTGCTGACCCCGGTGTCGTCTGGTCACCCGACGCGCTCCTGGGGGCCTACCTGGACGCTGGCGTGGACGCGCTGGTGCGCGCCTCATACGGCGGCCTTTCGCTGATACCCGAGCGCTCGAAGGCAGGCAAAGGGAAGGCAACCTCCTGGGCAGAGCGCTGGCGTTCAGCGCTCCGGGGCGCGGATCGGAGCTTCGGCGCCGACGGTTTTGCGGAGCGCTCGGTGCCTGATGACCTCCAGCGCTGGAGCGAACCGGCCCTTGGGGCGCGTGACCGCCTGCGTGCGTGCTTCCGCCTGGAGCTGCCGCCCGGTGACGGCAAGCCGTTCCTGCTGCGCTTCCTGCTCCAGTCGCCGGACGATCCAAGCCTACTCGTCCCCGCCGCGGAGGTATGGAAGACAAAGGGGCGGAGCCTCGAGAAGTTCGGCCGATCCTTCCGCGATCCCCAGGAGTCGCTGCTCGAGGCGCTCGGTCGTGCCGCCCGGCTCTTCGCGCCGCTCGCGCGCTCGCTTCAGCAGCCGAGTCCCGAGTCCGTGGAGCTGGATCCGGCCACGGCGTGGACCTTCCTCGGCGAGGGCGCGGCGCTGCTCGCCGAAGCAGGGTTCGGCGTCATCGTTCCCGGTGAGCTCACCGCGGCCGGTCAACGCCGCCTCCGCCTGCGCATGCGGGTGGGAGGGAACGCCCGGCACGTCGCGGGCGTTGTCGCTGGCAGTGCGGGGCTGGCGCTCGACGAGCTGATCCATGTGAATTGGGAGGCAGTCGTCGGTGACGAGCCCCTCTCGGTCCGCGAGCTTTCCGCGCTCGCGAAGCAGAAGTCTCCGCTGGTTCGCTTCCGGGGGGCGTGGGTCGCGGTGGATCCGCGCGAGCTCGGAGACATCCAGAAGCGCCTGGCGGGTGGCCCTTCGACGCTTTCCGTCCGCGAGGCGCTGCAGGCCGCACTCGCGGGCGAGTCGAGGCGGGAGGGGATGTCGGTCGCCGTCGTGGCCTCCGGTCGGATTGCCGAGCTGCTGGAGCGCCTCCGGGAGGGAGGAGGTACGGAACTCGGCGCCCCCCGGAGCCTGAACGCGACGCTGCGGCCCTACCAGGAACGTGGCCTCAACTGGCTCGTGACCATGGGATCGCTTGGGCTGGGTGCCTGCCTCGCCGACGACATGGGGCTCGGTAAGACCATGCAGCTGCTCGCGTTCCTCCTGCGTCAGAAGGAGTCCGCCCGCGGAGACAGCCGCCCTGCGTTGCTCGTCGCGCCCACGTCGGTGGTGGGCAACTGGGAGCGGGAGATCGAACGGTTCGCTCCCAGCCTCGAGATCGTGCGCCACTACGGGACGGAACGCGCGAGGAAGCAGTCGGAACTTCAGAAGCGACCCGGAGCGCTCGTCCTGACAACCTACGGGCTGTTGCGGCGGGACGCTGAGCTGTTGTCCAGCGTCGACTGGTCGGTGGTCGCGCTCGACGAGGCACAGAACATCAAGAACGCCGCTTCCGCGACGGCCCGCGCCGCACGGACGTTGCGCGCGACCCACCGCTTCGCCCTGACCGGGACGCCGGTGGAGAACCGGCTCGCAGAGCTGTGGTCGATCCTCGAGTTTGCGAACCCGGGCCTGCTCGGCCCCCTTGAGACGTTTCGCCGTGAGTTCGCGGTGCCCATCGAGCGCTACGGCAACGACGAGGCCGCCACGCGCCTGCGCCGGATCGTGGGGCCGTTCATCCTGCGGCGCCTCAAGAGCGACCCGAACATCATCCAGGACCTCCCGCCCAAGAACGAGATGAAGGTGGTCTGCACGCTCACGCGCGAGCAAGCCACGCTCTACAAGGCCGTGGTGGACGAGGAGTTGCGGCGAATCGAGGCTTCCGACGGCATTGAGCGGCGGGGGAGGGTGCTCGCGCTGCTCTCCTACACCAAGCAGATCTGCAACCACCCGGCGCAGTACCTCGGTGAGAGCGGCCCGCTCCCGAGCCGCTCTGGCAAGCTCGCCCGCGTGACGGAGATGCTCGAGGAGGCGGTGGCCGCGGGTGACAAGGCGCTCGTCTTCACTCAGTTCCGGGAGATGGGGGACAAGCTGGTGGAGCACTTCAGCGCCAGCCTCGGGTGCGAGGTGGTGTTCCTTCACGGAGGGACGTCCAAGAAGTCGCGCGACGAACTGGTGCGCCGCTTCCAGGAGGAGCCGCGCGGTCCTCGCGTCTTCGTGCTGTCCGTGAAGGCCGGTGGAACAGGTCTCAACCTCACGGCGGCGAGCCACGTCTTCCACTTCGACCGTTGGTGGAACCCCGCCGTCGAGGACCAGGCCACGGACCGCGCCTACCGGATCGGTCAGAGGCGCGCGGTGCAGGTGCACAAGCTGCTGTGCGCGGGCACCGTGGAAGAGAAGATCGACCGGACGCTCGAACAGAAGCGAGGGATCGCGTCGAAGATCGTCGGCGCGGGCGAGCAGTGGATCACCGAGCTCGACGGCACTGCGTTGCGGGAACTCTTCGCGCTCTCCGAGGGGGCCGTCACGGATGGAGAGGACGAGGAGTCGCTGGCTTCCCCGGTGGCGAGGCCACGACGGCAAGCGCGCGCCACGCGGAATGAAGAGGTCCGTTCATGAGCCCGTGGACGCGGCATGGCTGGTTCGAGGCCGGGCCGAAGAGGCCGCCTCCCGAGCACGGAATCCGGATGAAGAAGGCCGGCACCACCTGGTGGGGTCAGCGGTGGATCGAAGCGCTCGAGCGGGTCCTCGGTGGTGACGCTGGACGGCTGGCGCGGGGCCGGACGTACGCGAGGGCCGGACGGACCCACGACCTGGTGATCAAGGGGGGACGGGTGACCGCGAACGTCACGGGCTCCCGGCCGTGGCCCTATGAGATCACGCTCGAGCTCGCACAGCTCCCCGACTCCGCGTGGAAGCGGGCGATCTCCCTGATGGCAGCGAAGGCGCAGTTCTCGGCCGAGCTGCTCGCCGGGCAGATGCCACAGGCGATCGATGAGCTCTTCGCCGAGGTGGGCGTGAGCCTCTTCCCGAAGACGCGAAGTGACTTCGAGACGACCTGTACGTGCCCGGACTGGGGCGACCCCTGCAAGCACGTGGCGGCGACCCACTACGTGCTCGGAGAGGCGTTGGACCGGGATCCCTTCCTGCTCTTCGAGCTGCGAGGCCGGACGCGGGAGCAGGTGCTCGGGGCCTTGCGCGGGGCGCGTACCGGGGCGAGCGCCGCTGCTCCCGGGAAGTCTGAGAAGCGCCGTACGACGAAGGCGGACAGCTCGCCCGAGGTGCCCACGGTCAAGCTCGGGAAGATCGCTCCGGGAGAGTACGACAAGCCG
>VGRA01000369.1 GCA_016875515.1 Deltaproteobacteria bacterium
CTCGCCATCCCCCTTGCCCACCCCCAGCAGCACGAGCAGCCCCGGCCCCATGGCGCTCACCTCTGCGCCTCCCACCACCACGGACGCCTCCGCCACCCGCTGCACCAGCGCGCGCATGCATTGTCTCCCGGACAGGCCCTCCTCATACTTCCGCCCCGCCCGCCATGTCTCTGCGCTGCCCGAGGTTGCTCCCGCCGCTGCTGCTGTGCCTCGCCGTACCCGCGCTCGCCGCGGAGCGGCCGGCCGCCCGGGAGCAGGACCGCGCCGCGCTGCGGTTGCTGCTGGAGAACGTGCTCGAGCGGACGCCCATGGGGCAGGCCCGGACCGGGCTGCTCGTGCAGTCGCTCGAGGACGGGGCGGAGGTGTTCAGCCACCGCGCGGACGACCTGTTCAACCCCGCCTCCAACGTGAAGCTGTTCACCGCCGCGGCCGCCCTGCACCTGCTCGGGCCCGCCCACCGCTTCGAGACGGCGTTCCTCTCCGGCGCCCCGCTGAAGAACGGCAGGGCCGGGGTGCTGTACGTCCGCGGCCGGGGAGATCCCACCCTCACCACCGAGCGGCTCCACGGCGTGGCCTCGGAGCTGTTCCACGCCGGGCTGCGCGAGGTGGGGGACATCACCTGCGACGACACCTGGTTCGAGCAGGACGGGCGCCCCCCCGGGTTCGACCAGGAGGACGGGGACCGCACCTACCTCTCCCCGCCCGGCGCGCTCAGCCTCAACGCCAACGCCGTCAACGTCTACCTGCGCGGCGGCGAGGTCCCCGGGCGCCCCGCCACCGTGGAGGTGGAGCCGCCGGCCGCGCTGTTCGAGGTCAGCGCCGAGGTCCGAACGGCCCCTCCCGGCGTTCGACGCTTGAACGTCCTTGCAGAGCCCGCGCGGGACGCGGTTCGGCTGCTGGTGCGGGGCGAGGCGCCGCCCGGGGAGGTGGTGTCCCTGTCCCGGAAGGTGGACCTGCCCGCCCTGTACACCGGCCACGCCTTCCGCCGGGTGCTGGAGGCCCGCGGCATCAAGGTGAAGGGGAGGGTGCGCCTGGGCGCCGTCCCCGCGGGGGCGAAGCTGCTGCACGCCGCCGAGAGCGAGCCGCTGGACGCGGTGCTGCGCCGCCTCAACAAGCACTCGTCCAACTTCGTGGCGGAGATGCTGCTGCGCGCGCTGTCCGCCGCCGCGGGGGAGCAGCCCGGCACCACCGCGGGCGGGGTGCGGCAGGTGGAGGCCTTCCTCGAGCAGGAGGTGGGGCTGCGCCGCGGGACGTACGTCCTGCGCAACGGCTCCGGGCTGAACGACGCCAACCGCTTCAGCCCCCGCCAGGTACTGGCGATGCTGCGGTGGGTCCACGGGCGTTTCTCCACCCTGCCGGAGTTCCTGGCCTCGCTGCCCGTGGCGGGCAGGGACGGCACACTGCGCTCGCGCATGGAGGGCACCGCGGCGGCCGGCAACGTCCGCGCCAAGACCGGCACCCTGTCCCATGTCTCCGCGCTGGCCGGTTACCTGGTCACCGCCGGCGGGGAGCCGCTCGCCTTCTCCTTCGTGGTGAACGACTACGAGGGGCGGGCCGGCCCCGTGGTGGGGGCCCTGGACGCGCTCTGCGCAGCGGTGGCGGCGCTGGGGCGACCGGGGGGAGAAGGGCCCGCCCGGGAGGTGGCCGGGCAACTGCGCCCGCCCGCCCCGCCCCTGGAGGACGCGGCGCTGCAGGAGCGGCTGAGGATCTGGTGGGGGCTGGGACGGCAGGGCGCGGCCTCGTTGCCGCTCCTGCGGTCCGCGCTCCGGGCCGAGGAGGACCCCGCCGTCCGGGTGGCGGTGGCGGACGCGCTCGCCCGGCAGGCCCCGGACGCCGGCCGCAGGGCCGTGCTGGAGTCGCTCGAGCCCTCGGAGCAGGTCTACGGCCGGCTGCGCCGGGCCGCTGCAGCCGCCGGGCTGCCCGTGCCCGGGCTCCTGCCCCTGGTGGATGCCGCCGCGTCCGGCGAGGCGGCCGCGGTGGAGCGGCTGCTGCAACTGCTGTCCGCCACCCCCGCCCCGGAGCGGCTCCCCTTCTCCGGATGGCTGGCGGAGCTGGCGGGGGCCGCCCCCGAGGCGCTGCTCGCGCAGCTGCACCCGCTCTCCCCGGCGGAGCGGCGCCCTGCCCTGGAGGGGCTGGCCGAGGGGCTCCGGGGTAAGGCCATCCCTGCCGCCCTGGCCTCGCTGTTGGAGCGCACCGCCGCGGGCAAGGATCCCACCCGGGCCGCCCTGGCAGCGGAGGTCCGCCAGCGGCTGGTTGGCCCGCTGTCAGACAGGGCTGCTACAAGTCCTTCCCCGTAGCACCCACTCCAACGACACCTCGCCCGCAATGGGCGGGGCATGCAAAGGCAGGCAGACCATGGCTGGAAGCGTCAACAAGGCAATCGTGATCGGCAACCTCGGAAAGGACCCGGAGGTCCGCTTCACGCCCGGCGGGCAGGCGGTGGCCAACTTCTCCGTCGCCACCAACGAGAGTTGGAAGGACAAGAACGGGCAGACCCAGGAGCGGACCGAGTGGCACCGCATCGTCGTCTGGGGAAAGCTCGCGGAGCTCTGCGGGGAGTACCTGAAGAAGGGGCGCTCGGCCTACGTGGAGGGGCGGCTCCAGACGCGGGAGTGGACCGACAAGGAGGGGAAGAAGAACTACACCACTGAAATCGTCGCCAACCAGGTGGTCTTCCTCGGCGGCCGGGACGGCATGGGTGGCGGCATGGGTGGCGGCATGGGCGGGGCAGGTGGTGGGGCCCGCGGCGGCCGGGATGACTTCGGCGGCCCGCCGGGCGAGGACATGGGGGCCCCGGCACCCTCCGGCGGCGGCGCGGACGAGGACATCCCGTTCTAGATGGACGCGCGCGCGTTCCACTTCGCGCAACCCTTTGCTTGACCCGGCCCGCGGCGCTGGCGCATGGTGCGCCGCGTTTCCGGGGGCAGGTGCGTCCGGGAAAAGACCTCCCCCGCCGTGGCCAGGAACGGCGGGGCCAACAACCAGCAGTGGAGACATCATGAACTTCAGGGCAATCGCGCTCGGTGCTGCCGTGTGTAGCCTCGCGCTCTTCTCGGCATGCGGGACCAAGACTACCCCCAACGCGGACGGCGGGACCGCGGTGGACGGCGGTACCGGCGGCGGCACGGGCGGCGGCGCGGGAGGTGGCGCGGGAGGTGGCGCGGGCGGTGGCACGGGCCAGACCTGCGCCCAGCAGAGGAAGTGCACCAAGCCGGACGGCACCTGCGGCGACACGTGCACCGTCGGCTGCTGCATCCCCGGTGACGCCCAGGGCCGCTGCCAGACGGTCGTGAACGACACCCTGTGCGGTAAGTCCGGCCTCGCGTGCGCTGCGTGCGGCTCCGGCGAGAAGTGCCAGAACACCACGGGCGGCTCCGTGTGCGCCCCGAGCGGCACGGGCGGCGGCACGGGCGGTGGGATGGGTGGCGGCACGGGCAGCGGGCCCGTCCTCGCGGACGGCAAGGTGGGCCAGCCTTGCACGCAGAAGTCTGACTGCGGGGCCAACGCTGAGGCCATCTGCTGGCGCGAGGAGGAGCAGAACCAGAGCGGCGGCGTCTCCAACACCAGCTACAAGGGTGGCTACTGCCAGGCGGACTGCTCGGCGGCGTGGAACTACTCCACCGATCCGGACGGCGACCCGGTGGGCGACCTCCCGGCCACCATCTGCGGCGAGGGCGGCTTCTGCCTGCCCGGGGGCACCACGTTCAACTACTGCTACCAGCTCTGCCAGAACGCTGACGGCGGCGTGGTGGGCACCACCTCCGGCCAGGCCAGCTGCCGCCAGGACTACGTGTGCTGGGGCATCTTCGGCTCCACCGGCCAGGCCGCCGGCCTGGGCATGTGCGTGGGTGACTGCCGCACCGCCCTCAACGCCCCGGCCAACGGCGGCGACCCGTGCAACACGGCCCAGGGCTTCGC
>VGRA01000370.1 GCA_016875515.1 Deltaproteobacteria bacterium
ATGAACCTGCTCCGGGCCGAAGACGAACTGCGCCACCTCCCCGTGGTCCTGGGTGTCCGGCCAGACCTGCCCGTCATGCGCGGTATAGCCGTCCGTCCGGTAGGTGCCGTTCAGGTCGAAGTAGTCGCCGTTGATGGCCAGCTGGGCGCCCACGCCAGAGCCGAACGCGGAGGTGCGCTGGCCCCGCTCGTTGCTCGCGGTGACGCGCACCGAGACGCCGTCCGCGCACAGGTCCACCACCGCGGCGTGGATGTCCTGGTCCGACAGGACGCGGTGCAGGTGGCGCACGCCCGGGAAGGGGGTGGTCCAGGTGTCCTGCGCGAGCGCGGTGCCGGCCAGGACCAGGGGCAGCAGGGCGAGGCGGGCGAAGAAGACCATGCGGCCATTGAGCGTCCCTCAGCTGCGCAGCCCGGGTCCACGGGATGTGCCGGCGCACACTGTCAGGGGACCGCGGGCCCGGTCGTTGGATTCGCCCATGGCTCCCACCGAACAAGTCCTCTCCCCGTCCCTCCGCACCCTCCGCTACGAGGTGGAGCGCGCCCGCGAACTGCTGGATGCGGGCGAGTGCAACGAGGCCCGCACCCTGCTGGAGGAACTGCTCGGGCGGTCCCGCGCGCAGGGGCTGGAGAGCGCCCGGCTGCGGACGTGGCTCGGACAGGCGTGCGCGCTGTGCGGGGAACTGGAGGCCGCGGTGGAGCACCTGCTCACCGCGGTGTGCCTGGAGCCCTTCTGCGAGGAGGCGCGGGGGGCGCTCGAGCGCGTGCTGTTGCGCGTGCGGCTGTCGCTCGCGGACACCCGGTGCCCCACTCCGGAGGCGCTCTACGGACTGCTGTGCCGGGCCCACGCGGCGGATGACCAGTCCCACGCCGCCATGGTGCGGCACCTGGTCCGCGACGGGCGGACGGTGGACGCGCTCGCCCTGGCCGAACAGGTGCGCGCGCTGGACCTGGGCGGCGCCGCTGCCATGCTGGCGTAGGCCCGGGCCGGCTCAGCGGCTGCGCCACAGCGTCCAGCGCTTGCCCGCCACCACGGCGCTCACCGCGGGCAGCCCCGCCGCCCCCCGGCCCGTCCGAAGCAGGGACCAGCGCAGCGGGCTGCCGCGGCGGCTGGGCTGGGGCTCGGCCTTCCAACCGCGGGAGACGCTCAGCGTGGGGGCGCCGCGGCCCCGCCACTCCACCCAGAGCCGGTCCCCTTCGCTGCACAGCAGGAAGCCGCCGCCGGGCACCGCCCGCAGCAGCACCTCCTCGTCCCCTTGCGCCCGGGCGGCCAGCCGGACGGGACCTTCCGGCTCGGCGGGCCGCGAGAAGAGCGCCACCACTTTGCGCTCGCGGGACAGCGCCTCGCCCAGCGCCAGCGCGGCCTTCTCCAGGGACTCCTGGCCCGAGGCGGCCCGGTGCGCGCGCAGGGCGTGGCCGAGCGCCGCCACGCCGTCTTTGGACAGCGGGGCAGCTGCCTCCTCCCCTCCCTGACTGGGCGCGCGCCGCGTCATGTCCAGAATCTGGACCTCATCCTCTGGGAATTCACAGGTCCCCGCAACGCCTCGGGCCGGCCGCGCCTGACAGTCACGGCCGCTCGGTCCCCAGCTGCCGGGCCAGCTCCTCCCGGCCCCGGCTGAGGTGCTGGTCAATGCCCCACAGCACCCGTGCCACCTGCGCAGCGGGCACCTGGTCCGGCGCCCCCCGGAAAGCCACCACCCGGACCACCCACGCCTTCCAGGCCGCCCCCTCCAGCGTGCCGCGGCGCCCCCGGAGCAGCCGCCAGGCCGCGTCCACCGGGCGGGCGAAGAGGCGGGCCCCACCCCGCCGGTACCCCGCCGCCGACGAAAGGTGGGCCTTCTCCAGCCCCTCGGGGGCGTACACGGCCAGGAGGATGAAGCGCCGGACCGGGCTGGACAGCTGCCCAATGGCCGCCCGCACCGCCTGCTGCTCCCCCCGGGCCACCAGCGTCCCCAGGACATCCCCGGAAGCGTCCACCGGCTCGGGGCGGCGGGTGCGCCCCGGTCCCTCCTCCGCCGGCTCCAGCGGCTCCGCCCGCCGCTGCTGGCGCCACTCCGTCTTCAGCCGCTGGCGGGCCCCCAGCATCAGGGTGTGGGCCGTGAAGGCCCGCCACCCGGAAGGCTCCACGCCGTCCAGCACGCCCCGCTCCAACTGCTGCAGCAGGTACACCACCCCGGACTGGAAGGGCTCGCGCCAGTCCACCCGGGAACGTGCGGTCAGTCGCCTGCACCACGCCTCGAACCAGCCCAGGTGCGGCGACAGCGTCTGCGCGAGGAACTCCGCGGGCGTCGGGCGAGGCATGGAGGGACGGCGCGGACGATACAGCGGGCCGGCCCGGGGGTGGAATTCCGTCTCACGCACGATGTCAGCCAGCGGTCAGTACGCGGTGTAGCGGAGCAGGGCCGCCACGTCCGGGAGGGAGGGACGGCCCTGTCGGACGGACCGGATGAATCCCCGGGCGGCGCGGTGGAGGACGGGGTGGGTCCGGACGCCGTCCAGGCCGCGCTCAAAGGTGGCGGCGGCCTCGTCCCAGGGGGCCTCCGCCGGCGCGGGGTGGAGGCGGCAGGCGCGCAGCAGCCCCAGCCCCCGCAGCCACTGCCGGAGCGGCGAGCGCTCGCGGCGGCAGCCTTCCACCAGTCCTGCCACGGCGGTGGCGTCGCCGGCCCCGAGGCGGAGCAGCAGCCCCAACTGCTCCAGCCGCCACCGGGCCGCCAGGGCCTCCGGCAGCGCGGCGGCCCGGGCCTCCACCCCGGCGGCAAACAGCCCCGGGCGGGGCCGCTCCAGCCGGATGAGCCCCTCCGTGTAGACCATGAAGCCCTCCACCTGGGCGCGCTCCAGGTCGAACACCCACGGGAGGGCGTCGCGCGCCCGGGCCAGCTCGCGCAGCGCGTCCGCGGGGCGCTCCAGCCGCCGCAGCAGATCCGCCCGGTCGCACCGGGAGCGCGCCCACTGGGCCCGCGGGCTCCATGCGAGCAGCCGGTCCTGCACCGCCAGCGCGCGGCGTGGGTCCCCGTTCAGCAGGTGGGCCCGGCGGAGCACACCGAGCAGCTGCAGCAGGGCGAAGCGCTGCTCGTCCGAGGCGTGGGCCCGCGCCCCCGCCAGCCGGCGCTCCCACGCGCGGGCCACCGGGCCCACCAGCCGAAGCGCCTCCGCCGGGGCGAAGCTGTCCACCCACACGCCGGCCTGGTGGGTGAGGGCCTCCACCCGCAGAAACGGGGACACCCCGGGGGCGCGCGTGGCCTCGCCCCGGAACAGGCGCCGGGCGGCGGCGGTGCGCCCCGCGTGCAGCTCCACCGCGGCCAGCCTCAGCCGCGCCTGGGTGCGCCAGGCCTCTGCCTGCGGTGGGCGCCCGGCGCGGGGCAGCCCCTTCAACAGGTGCAGCACCTCCCGGTACAGGGGGCGGCATTCGTCGTACCGCTGCAGTGCGAACAGCCCGTCTGCCGCCCGCAGCCGGGACAGCACCTGCGCCACCGGCGCGGGGGCCGGGGGAAGCAGCCGATCCGCCAGGAGGGACAGGGGCATGCCCGGGAGCAGGAGGTGGAGGGGCTGCCCCGGAGGCGGGGCCGGGTCTCCGTCCGCGCACAGGTAGACCGGGAGACCCGGGCGCTCCGCCGCCGCGGCCCGCAGCTTGCCCTCGCCGCCGGAGACCGGGTGCAGCACCGGCTGCGCGTCCGGCCCCTCGGCGAGGCTGGCGGAGACGACGGCGCGGGCCGGGGGAAGGCCGCGGGTGGCGGCGAGCCGGGCCAGCCCCAGCGCCCCCAGGCAGGACTCCCCCTCCAGCGTGAGCCCGGCCAGCCGCTCCCCGAGCCAGTCCCGCCCGGGGACGATGAAGTCGGTCGCGCCCGGCAGGGGGCACAGCGCGTCCAGCCGGGCCTTCAGCGCCGCACCGTCCCGCAGCGCCCGGACGAGCGGCTCCGCCC
>VGRA01000371.1 GCA_016875515.1 Deltaproteobacteria bacterium
ACCCATCCCACCCAGGAGGACATTCCCATGGTTTCCCGCATCCCATGCCGCCGCACGCTCGCCCTGTGGCTGGCCCTCGCCAGTCCGCCCGTGGCGCTGGCCGACGACTTCTATGTCTCCATCTCCCGCGGCAAGGGCAAGGACGCCACCAAGGAGAAGCCCGCCAAGGACTTGGGCAACATCGTGTCGAAGCTGAAGGCCGGGGACACGGTCCACATTGCCGAGGGGGCGTACGTGGGCCGGGACGAGTCCGGCTCGGACAGCATCCCCGTGGCGGTGAAGATCCTGGGCGGCTACGCGGACGACTTCTCCAAGAGGGATCCGTGGGGGGCGCACCGGACCATCCTCTCCGGCACGCCCGCCATCAGCGGGTCAACCCAGTACAGGCTCATCATTGACGCGGGGGCGTGCCCCTCCGACGTGGTGGTCGACGGGATCATCTTCGACAACGGCCCGCGCAATCACTACAAGGACGAGAAGAATCTCCTCATCCTCCGCAAGGCGGACGCGCAGAAGGGTCTGAACGCCACCCCGGAGTCCGGGGCCATCAAGATGGACCTGGGGGCTGGCTGCGTGGGGCTGGTCCAGAACAACGTGGTGCTCAACACCGCGCCCACCGGCGGGGCCATCCAGGTGAAGGGCGGCCAGGACGCCCGGGCCACCGTTCGCAACAACCTGGTGGTCAACAACACGGGCGAGGGGATCTTCGTCCAGAGCAGCTGGAAGCCGCGGGACGGCAAGGGGCTGCCGCAGTTCACCGTGGCCCACAACACCGTGCTGTTCGCCTGGAAGCACGATCCCATTGCCACCTACGGCGGCAACGGGCTGAAGATGGACCAGGAGGTGCAGCTCACGGCGTCAAACAACGTCTTCGCCTTCGGCGACTACGGCGGGGTGGACAACATCAAGAAGGCCAAGGGCATCACCCTGAAGGACAACCTCTTCGTGGGCCACAAGCTGTACGACTACCGGGAGTTCAACACCTCGGTGAAGGTGTCCGAGCTGGAGGACGAGGCGGACGAGCTGAAGGACAGCACGGGCAACGTCTCCAAGCTGGTGAAGTTCCCGGTGGGCGAGCGCTTCGCCCAGCTGTACGCCGCCCGCAAGGAGGTGAGCCGCGCCGAGGTGGACGCCAAGGCCAAGGTCAGCAACTCGGGGGCCAACGCCATCCGCTCGCTGCTCGGGCTGCCGCTGCAGGCTGGCGGCGTGGCGTTGGACGCGGACACGTTCCTGCCGCGGATTGACGTGGACGAGGCGCTGCCCGCGGGCGCCTCGGCCTACGACGGATCGTTCGGCTGCACCAAGCCGTAGCCCCGCTGCTCGGGAGTCAACCCCGGGCCTCCCGGCGGCGCCGCAGGGCGAAGACCAGTCCACCCAGCCCCAGCAGCAGCGAGCCATCCACGCCCGGGGCGGCGCACGCGCAGCCCTGGGCCTTCGGCGCGCCACCGCCTGAGCCGGTGTCCACGTCCTGCCCGGCGCCCGCGTTTACCGTAACCACCAGGATGGCGCGCTCGCTGGTCAGCTTGGCGTCCTGCACCTCCAGCGCGAACGTCAGCTGGGTGCCGTTGCCCACGTCCGGGCAGGTGAAGGTGGGCTTGTCGGCGGCCGCGGAGGAGAGCGTCACCTCGGGGCCGCCGGTCTGCGTCCACTTGAAGGCCAGGGTGTCCCCGTCCTGATCGCTGCTGCCGGACCCGTCCAGCACCACCTCGTCGCCGGGGGCTGCCGTCACGGGGGTCACCACCGCGGCCACGGGCGTGCGGTTGACGTCTTTGATCAGCACGCGGGCAATGGCAGGCGGGCTGGACTCGGTGCCGGACGTGGCCACCAGCGCGAAGCGGGCCAGCTCGTCCTTCACCACTTTCGGCGCGGTGAAGGTGGGCGTGAGCGTGTCGGCGCCTGCGAGCGTGCCGGCGGGGCCGGACAGCTGCGTCCAGGCGTAGGTGAGCGGCGCGCCGGAGGGATGGGAGGCGGTACCCAGCAGCGAGACCGTCTCCCCTTCAATGACCTCCAGCGTCGTCCCCGAGGAGGCCACCGGGCGGGCGGTGTTGCACTCGGCCGACTGCAGCACCATGGCCGGGAACGGGGTATTGTCCAGGTTGGCGAACTGGAAGTCATCCAGGTCCCAGCCGGTGGCCGCGGTGCCGTCGTCCGTTCCCACCCGGAAGCGGATTTGGAGGATCTTTCCGGCGAAGCGCGTGCCCAGGTCCACCGTCACGGTGAGGAACTGCGGGTAGCCGTTGCTCCGCCCGGACCAGGCCTTGCGTCCCTTGAGCGGGTTGGCGGACGGGTAGAAGGCGTTGCCGTACTGCGTGCCGGTGGTGAGCGTGCCGGTGTAGCCGGGGCGCGCGTACTGGCCCAGGTCCACCCAGCTCGTCGTTCCCTCCTCGCGCGCCTCCAGCACTGCGCCGTCGTAGCGGCCGCGCTGGTCCGCCTCGAAGTCGAAGCGGTGGCGGAAGGTGAAGAGGAAGGGGCCCACCGCGGGCACCGTCAAGGCGGGGGAGACGAGGGACTGGCTCTCCGGCTGCGCCGCGTTGGGCACGAACCAGCGCCCCCCCGTGCTGTCCGTCACGCGCCGGAAGGGGCTGCCGTTGCCCAGCAGCGCGTCGTACGCGGTGGTCCAGGCGGTGAGCGTCCCCTCCACGTCGTCGGAGGGGGAGGCCGCGGCCACCTCGTCCAGGTTGGCCCGCGCGCTGAAGGCGGCGGTGAGGGTGCGGGGACGGGCCAGGCCGGGATCGGTGAAGGAGATGGACAGCGGCAGCGACTGCACCCCCTGCACGGCGACCAGCGCCACCTTCAGCGTGGTGGTGACAACGCCCTTCGGGGGGCTGGCCGGGAAGGTGAGGGTGGGGCCGTCCGGGAAGGTGACGCCCGAGAGCGTGCTCGCGACGGTGCCGGTGGTCTGGGACAGCGCCGCGGTGCCGGTGTTCTTCAGCACCACGGTGAGCGTGCCGGTCTCGCCGTTGTCCAGGCGGCCATCCTGGTCGCAGGACTGGACGTCGTCCGCGATCGTGGCCTCCACGAAGGCGAGGTTGCCGCCCACGCTGTAGTCCTCTACCACCGGCCGGTTGTCCTGCGAGCCGCGGTCCGGGGCCACCGCCTCGTTGCCGGCGCCGCGGCGGGCGAAGGCCTGGGCCAGGAGGGTGTAGTCCTGGAGATCCGCGGCGAGCGCCACCGCGAGCACCGCGTCCCGGGCCTCGAGGAAGGTGGGGGACAGCGGCGTCATCTTGTAGGAGCCCACGAGGTACCGCTTCATCCGGTCCTGCGCCTGCGCGAAGGTCAGGCGCGCCGAGTCGTGCAGCAGGGCGGCGTAACCCTCCCACAGCATGGTGGCCCACACCTCGCCGCTGTTGTGCACCTCCGCGTTGAACGAGCCGTCCGTGCCGCCCGCGATGGGCACGCCCGCGGGGAGATCCAGCCCGTCCTGGATGTGCTTGAAGGTGAGCGGGTCCGCGTCCATGCGCGTGGAGTACGGGATGCGCCGGATGCCGTAGTAGTAGCCTTGGTTGGCGCCGCCGGAGCTGACGTAGGTGGACAGCGCGTAGACCCCGCTGAACGGGGGCGTGAGGCCGCGCTGGGTGTCCTCCTCTGCAACTGCGAGCATCAGGGCGTGGAAGTCTCCCCAGCCCTCGCCCAGCCCGCCGCCCTGGTTGTTGTCCAGCCCGGAGCCGTTCCCCACGAGCCGGTTGGAGATGTAGTGGCCCCACTCGTGCGCGACGATGGTGTTGTCGATGGTGCCGTCCCGGTCAATGGAGACGGCGCGCTGCACCGTGACGTTCACCGGGCCCGCCGCCAGCGCGGTGACCAGGGCCGCGCCCGCGGTGTTCGTCACGGAGACCACCGGGATCTTGATGGAGATGCTGCTGCCGTACAGCGGCGGCGCGTCCCCGGACTGGTTGTTGTAGAGGATGAC
>VGRA01000372.1 GCA_016875515.1 Deltaproteobacteria bacterium
CGGCCCCCGGTGCGCCCGCGCAGGTGCCTCCCTGGTCCGAGCAGTCCTCCTGGGTGAAGGTGCCGTTGGTGCAGGTCTGGAGGAAGTAGTCCTGGCAGCTGGGGCCCTCCGGCTTGCCGGCGCAGCGCGGGTCACCGCAGGAGGACGCGCCGCTCGGCTCCACGCGGCAGCTGCTTCCCTGCGCGGCGCAGTCCACCTGCGAGTACACCCCCGCGGCGCACTGCGTAAGCAGGCTGCCATCGCACGCGGTGGAGTCCGGCGTGCCGTTGCAGCGCGCGTCCACGCACACCGCCAGCCCCGCCACCACGGCGCAGCCCGCCCCGGTGGCCGCGCAGTCCTTCTCCTCGTAGACGCCCTCCTTGCAGTTGACGATGCGCGTTCCGTTGCAGCTGCCGCCGCTCTCGGGCGGGCAGCGCGGGTCCAGGCAGTAGGCCCACGTCCCGTCCGCCCGGCACCCGAGCCCGAGCGCGGCGCAGTCCCCCACCGAGTGGGTGCCTCCCTCGCACGTGTGCAGCTGGGTGCCGGTGCAGTACCGCCCCTTCTTCAGCGTGGTGCACTCCGGGTCCGGCGCGGCCCGCACCCGCATGATGGCGAAGTGGTTGGCCACCGTGCGCTCGGTGGACTGGCCCACCGGGAGCTTGTTCACCCGCGTCCCGCTGACCACCAGGGTGCTGCTGCCGCCGCCGTCCTGCATCACCGCGCCGTAGCAGCCGAGGTTGTCCATCAGCGTGACCATCTCGTCGAACGTCATCCCGATGGCGTAGGGCGAAGACGCCCCGCTGGACTGGGACCGCCGCCCCTCCACGACCACCATCCACAGCGTCTTGCCGTCCTGCGACAGCCCCATGGCGCTGCGAGGGTGGCGGGCGGTCTGGCTCCCGTCGAAGCTGCCGCCGTAGCGCTTCGTCCCATTCTTGATGAGCGTGGAGCCGTTGGAGCCCACCGCGGCGAACCAGCGCGGGTTCATCACCGCCGAGGCCGCCCCGCCGGAGAAGTCCAGCTTGCACTCATTGCTGTCCAGCGTGCAGGCCACGAAGGACCAGTGGGCCTTGTCCGCCTTCCAATTCTGCCCCTGGCCAATGGCCAGCCCCTGGACGCTCCAGGGGGCGGACGCCGTTCCCCAGTCCCCGTTGAGGACCACCAGCGCGCGCGTCCCCAGCAGGTTGGCAAAGCCGGTGCCCGTCTTGCCCTTCTCGTTCGGGCCGGTGGCCCGCGCGTAGTAGCTGGGGTTGGACAGGTCCACCTTCACCGCGTGGATGACGTGGTCCGGCGAGGTGAGGACGCGCTTCAGCCGGTCAATGCCGGGTGCGACATTGGTCCACGTGTCCACCGCCCACGCGGGAAGGGCAAGCAGCAGCAGCAGGCAGGTGAGCCGTGGAGAAGGACGGCGCATGAGGGGTCAGTCTCGCAGGAGACCGCCGCCGCCGCTATCCTCTCTCCATGGCCAGTCTCCCCCTGCTCACCGCTGCGCTCCTGCTGCTCCCCGTCGTCGCCACCGCGGCCGGGGACGGTCCCCAGGTCATCCGGGGCCCGAGGCGTGGAAACAAGGCCCCCGCGGCGGAGGGGGCCGCCCCGTCCCCTTCCGCAGAGCAGGCCGCGCGCAACCGGGCGCTGGATGCGAAGGAGGCGGAGCTGTCGGCCCGCGAAGCGGCGGTGGGGGCGCGCGAGGCGCAGGCCTCGGCGACGGCGGCCGAGGCCTCGCGCGGCGCGGAGAAGGCCGCGGAGAAGGAGTCTGCCCAGAAGAAGAAAGAGCAGGCCGAGGCGGCCAAGCGGCAGAAGCAGTTGGAGGACCTCGCCCGCAAGACGCGCTCCGAGTGGGACCGTGCCGCCGGGGCGCTCGCCGGCGAGTAGGCCGGTCAGCGCCTCAGCCGTTGGCGGCCGGGGCGCACCCGGGCAAGCCCGAGCAGGCACAGGCCGAGCGGCCACGTGGCCCCCGGTGCCGAGGCACACCCGCCGCTCCGCGGTGGGCCCGCGACAGTCCCCGCGTCCACCCCACCGCCGCCCCCACTGCCACCTCCACCGCCGTCCACGGGCGTGCCTCCGTCCAGCGGGGTCGGCACCTCGCACCCCTCGTCCACCACACCGTCCCGGTCGTCGTCCAGCCCGTTGCCGCACGCCTCCAGCCGCCTCGGCGGCGTGGCCATGCGCAGCGAGGGGGAGTGGAGCAGCCAGTGCCACTGCGCGTTGCCCCAGGCCGGCCCCGCCACCTCGGTGGGGAAGCCACTCCCGTCCGAGAGCCAGCAGTGCAACCCCGCCGCGCCCCGTGCGCACAGGTCCTCCTTGCCGTCCGCGTTGATGTCCGCGGCGCGCAAGCTGGGGTAGTGGGCCACGTCCCCCCAGCCCCAGGCGTCTGCCAGGGCCGGCCCCGGCGTCTCCACGGCGGAAAAGCCGCTTCCCTCCCACTTCCAGCAGGAGACCCGGTTGCCCCCCCGCACGCACACCTCGCGGTCCCCGTCCCCGTCCATGTCCAGCAGCCGCAGCGTGCCGTGGTAGCGGTGGTGCCAGAAGCCGAGCGCGTCCGCGAGCGGCGGCCCGAGCACCGGCGCCTCCACGAAGCCCGTCCCCGTGGACAGGTGGCAGCGGAAGTCCGCGGTGGTCCGGAAGCAGGCGTCTGCCTTGCCGTCACCGTCCACGTCTGCCATCCGAAGGCTGAGCCCGAAGCGCGGCAAGTCGTACCCGAACGCGGTGGGCATCAGCGGGCCTTCCACCCGGGCGGGGAAGCCGCTCCCGTCCGAGAGCCGGCACACGAGCCGCAGCGCGGTGCGCCCGCACACGTCCAGCCGCCCGTCCCCGTTGACGTCCACCATCCGCAGCGAGCCGAAGCCCGCGGGCTGGTCGAACCCGCCTGCGTCGGAGAACTCGGCGGTGTCCACCCGGGCACCGAAGCCGCTGCCCGTGAAGGGCCAGCAGTGCAGCCCGCCGCCGCCGCGCAGGCACGCGTCCGCGCGGCCGTCCCCGGTGTAGTCCCCCAGCATCAGGGTGAAGCTGCGCTCGTACGGGTGCCAGGGCTCCGCGGCGGTCTCGGGCAGGCGCCACTCAACGGGGTCGAACCCCGCGCCGGTGGAGCGCCAGCACCGCACCCCCAGGGCGGTGTCGTACGCGCAGGCGTCCGCCCGGCCGTCCCCGTCCAGGTCCGCCATCCGCATGGAGAGGCCCCGCGTGGGCCACCACCAGTCGTCCGCGTCACGGAGCGCCGGCCCCCGGAACGGCGTGCGGAAGCTGCTGCCTGCCGAGGTGGCGCAGGTGATTCCCTCCGCGTCCCGGCCACAGGCGTCTGCCTGCCCGTCCCCGTCCACGTCGGAGCTGTCCCCCTCGTGCTGGTGGGGAAAGCCCACCAGCACCTCCTCCACCGCCCGGTCGCAATGGGCCGGCGGCCCCTGGCCCGTGGCGTAGACGGCCAAGTGGTTGCCCACGGTGCGCTCGCTGCCATCCGAGGGGTTGTTCACCACGCCCGGCCCCTGCATCCAGAAGGTGCTGCTCCCGCCGCCGTCCAGCGCCAGTGCCCAGTGCGCCCCCAGGTCCTGCATGAGGGCGGTGAGCTCCGGGAAGCTCATCCCCCGCCGCCCCGCCCAGGCGGCACGCCCGTCCACCACCGCGAGGATGAGCGTCCGCTTGTCCCGGGACAGGCCCATGGCAGTGCGCGGGTGCGTCCCCACGTCCCCCGAGTTGTCCTGGTAGACGCCGTCCTGCAAGAGCGTCCAATGGCCGCTGAGGACCTCCTTCCACCAGTACTGCGGGGAGGTGAGGTCCCAGTGGGGGTAGGCATGGACCTGCTCCGGGCCGAAGACGAACTGCGCCACCTCCCCGTGGTCCTGGGTGTCCGGCCAGACCTGCCCGTCATGCGCGGTATAGCCGTCCGTCCGGTAGGTGCCGTTCAGGTCGAAGTAGTCGCCG
>VGRA01000373.1 GCA_016875515.1 Deltaproteobacteria bacterium
TCTCGAAGTCCATGGACGCCTCGGCGCTGGAACTCTAGTCGCCACGTGAGCCCTCCGCATCAGCACTGTTCGCACGGCCCCGGCCACCCGCACGGGCATGACCACGGCCCCGGCGAGGGGCATGGCCGCGGGGCCACCCCGGGGCGCTGGTCCCAGCGGGGGGAGCGCTCCGCGGACCGGCGGCGGCTGGTGTTCGCGCTGGTGCTGACCGCCTTCATCGCCGTGGCGGAGGTGGTGGGCGGGCTGTGGTCCGGCTCGCTGGCGCTGCTGTCCGACGCTGGGCACATGTTCACGGACATCTCGGCGCTGGCGCTCTCGCTGCTGGCGCTCTGGTGGGCGGGCCGGCCCGCCACCGGCAGCAAGACGTACGGCTACTACCGGGCGGAGATCCTCAGCGCGCTGGCCAGCGGGGTGCTGCTGCTGGGCATCACCTGCGTGATCCTCTACGAGGCCTGGCAGCGCTTCAGCGCGCCGCTCCCGGTGGACCTGGGGCCCATGGCGGTGGTGAGCGGGGTGGGGCTGGTGTCGAACCTGGGGGCGCTCGCGCTCTTGCACCGGAGCCACTCGCTCAACGTGCGGGGCGCCTTCCTGCACGTGCTGGGGGACACGCTGTCCTCGGTGGGGGTGCTGGCGGGGGCGGGGTTCATGGCGCTGACCGGGGCGTGGGTGATCGATCCCCTGCTGTCGGTGCTGATCTCCGCGGTGATCGTGGTGGGGGCGTTCCGGCTGGTGAGGGACGCGGTGGACGTGCTGCTGGAGGCGGTCCCGGCGCACGTGGACATGGCGGCGCTGCGGGAGGTCCCCCTGGGGGTGGAGGGGGTCACCGCGGTGCATGATCTCCACGTCTGGACCATCTCCTCCGGGCTCTACGTGCTCTCCGCGCACCTGGTGGTGCGGGAACCCATGACCTGCAACAACGACGCGATCCTCGGGGCGGTGAAGCACGCGCTGTTCGACCGCTTCGGCATCGATCACACCACCATCCAGCTCGAGAGCGAGTCCTACGCCCACCTGGGCGAGGTCCACTGAGGAGCGGCACCGGTGCGGATCGTGGCAGGGAGTGCGCGGGGACGCCCGCTGAAGGGCCCGCGGGACGCGCGGGTGATCCGGCCCACGGCGGACCGCGTGCGCGAGACGGTCTTCAACATGCTCGGGCAGTGGATGGACGGGCTCGCGGTGTTGGATCTCTACGCGGGCACGGGGGCGCTGGGGCTGGAGGCGCTCTCGCGCGGGGCGGCGCGGCTGGTCATGGTGGACCGGGACCGGGAGGCGCAGGGGCTCTGCCGGGACAACGCGGCGACGCTGGGGTTCGCGGACAAGGCGCGGCTTTTGGCGCGGCCCGTGGACGAGGCGCTCGGGGCGCTGCACGCGGAGGGGGAGCGGTTCGACGTCATCTTCGCGGACCCGCCCTACGCCGCGCGGGCGGTGGCAGACCTGCTGGACCAGCTGGGACGGCACCCGGTGTGTACGCCCGGGGGGCTGGTGGTGGTGGAGCACGACCGCCGGGAGGAGGCGCCCGGGTCCGGGGCCGGCTTCACCCGCGAGGACGGCCGGCGCTTCGGGGACACGGTGGTCACGTTCTACCGGGCAGCGCCCGTCTCCTGATTCGACACCCGGTACACAGACAAGTACGGGTGCGGTCCATCTGTGGGGAGGTCGGGCGGGCTGAAAGTTAGAGGGCCACCCGCGGTCGGCTTGCCGGCCCGCACTCCAAAAAGGTTCGCGCGTTCAACCTCCGGGTCCCGGCGACCTTCCTCGTGCCGCTGGTGCTGATGGCGGTCATCCCCGGGTGCAGCTGTGAGCCGGCGGCTGTGGTGGTGGAGGGGGAGCTTCGCGGGCGGGTGGTGTCCGCGTCCGCGGACGGGGTGGCCCCGGTGGAGGGGGCGGCGGTCTTCCTGGAAGGCTCGGCCCGGTCGGTGCGCACCAATGTGCAGGGGAACTTCTCCTTGCGTGGCCTGCCGGAGGGAGCCTGGACGCTGCGGATCTTCAAGACCGCTTCGGAGGGTTGCTGCCGGGGCGGCGCGGCGTCAGCGTGGTGCTCCCCCAGGGGGAGGGTGTGATCCGGATGCCAGCGCTGGTGGTTCCGCTGGCAGCGAAGCTGGACACCGCGTTGGTGCTGGACGGTCTCCTGCCGGAGACGACCGGCATGGGGACCGGGTACGCGCTGCTGCAGGGGCGGACCGGACATGCGGGCATCCGTGTGCGGTTGGAGGGGCTCCCTGCCGGGACCCCGGCGATCGGGGCGGAGACGGATGCCAAGGGCTTCTACGGCCTGCGCGGATGGGCTCGGCTGCCGCGTCGGGGGGGACTGCACCAGCGGCGTGTGCAGTGCGGGCAGTTGCCAACCTCCGTCCTGCACGGACGGGGTGCGGAACGCCGCCGAGACGGGGGCCGACTGCGGCGGTGGTGCCTGCCCCGCCTGCGCGGACGGACTGGGGTGCATGGTCTCCGCGGACTGCACGAGCCAGGTCTGCACCGGCGAGCTGTGCCAGCCCCCGTCCTGCACGGACAGCATGATGAACGGGCAGGAGGCCGCCCCGGACTGTGGGGGGCCAGACTGTGCTGCCTGCATCAGAGAGTGCGACACGCTGGTGTGCGCTCCGGGCGCCGCGGCCTCCGCGCGCCACACCTGCGAGGCCCTCGCGGCCAACCCCGCCGCCACCATCACCGGCACGGTGCGGCTGGACGAGGTGGCCTTCGAGCCCAGCCGTCTCCACCCCGAGCAGGTATCCTTCCACGTTGCGAGCATCCAGGGCGCGATCGTCACGGTCACGGCCTCGCCCGGTGGGCTCGTGCCGGGAGACCAGGTGCTGGTGATCAACGGCATGGGCACGCCGGCGGGAACCGGGTGCGTCGGCACGTACGAGCTGGGGCGCGTGGCGGCGGTGACCGGGACGCAGGTGAGCCGGGTTCGCCCCCTGCGCAAGGCGTACGCGCGGCTGGGCAACGCCACCGCCTCGCCTGAAATGGTCCGGGTCGCCCGCATACCGGTCTTTGCCTCGCTGACCCTCTCTGCGGGTGCCACGCTGACGGCGCGCCCGTTCGATCCCGTGACCGGCTCCGGCGGGATCGTGGCGATCGACGTGGTGGGGGACGTCACGTTCGCCGCGGCGGACGCGTCCATCAGCGCGCAGCGGATTGGCTTCCCGGGTGGTGCCGGCGGCGTCTTCAGCGCGGGCATTGGGACCGAGACCAACCGGGGATTCCCCGGCACCGGGATTGCGGGTCCCGCGCTCACCCGCAGGCTCACGCCCAACGCGGGAGGGGGCGGCGGCGGCCACGCCTACCGCTGCGGCTCGTCACCCAGGGACTGCGGGGCCGGGGGTGGTGGCGGTGCTTCGCTGGGCGAGGGGGCCAAGGCGCGCGTGGGCCGGGGCGGGTCAGGCCTGGGCGGTGCGCCCAACATGCTCGAGGGCGACTCGCGCTGGTTCCCGGGGGCCGGCGGCACGGTCGTGCTCGTGGGATCCTTCCCCGCGCCGGTGACCGACGTCAGCGGCGGCGAGGTCTCCCAGTGCGACTACTGCGGCGGTGCGGGAGGTTACGGGCGCGTCATCCTCGAGCAGGACACCGTCTACTCGCCGCCCTCCGCGGGCGGGACGCTCGTCTCCGGGAACCCGGGCCGGTGGGGGGACGGCACCATTGCCTCCTCGCGCGCGGACTACCGCCGGCACCGGAAATGCGGGGCCGTCGACGGCCCGGAGCACCCCGCAGAACCTCGGCGGCGGCGGTGGCGGGCGGCCCTACACCTGCGGCGGCGGGGATTGTGGTTCTGGCGGCGGCGGTGGCGCCCATTCGGCGGGCGGCAACAACGGTGGGGGCAACACGACCCTGCTCGGATTGGGCGGTGTCGCCTACGCCGCCGCCGGGGACGGACGCATCTTCCTGGGAGCGGGC
>VGRA01000374.1 GCA_016875515.1 Deltaproteobacteria bacterium
GCGCGCCCCGTCCGGCCCCACCAGCGCCCCCAGGGCCACCCCGCCGGGCCGGGCCGGCTGGAACTCGGCCCACAGCCACCCGCCGGGCGCCACCACCTGGAACGTGACCGCCGCCTGGTCCCGCCTGCCCTTGCCGTCCTCCACCTCGAACGTCGCGGTGAACAGCCCCCCCTGGACGGGCGTCCCGCGCACCAGCAGCGCCGCCCCCGCCTCCTGCATCTCCAACCCCGGGGGCAGCTCGCCCGTCACCTTCCGCCACGCGAGCGGCCCCTCCAGGACGCCCCCCCCGGTCCGCTCGGCCACCAGATCCGCCGCGTACTCCACCCTCACCGCCGCGGGCGGCGGGGTCACCGAGCGGATGAACAGCGCACCCTCGGCCACCACCCGGAGTTCCAGCGCGCGGCGCGCCACCGTGCCCAGCCCATCCGTCACCTGCACCGTCACCGGCCAGCGCCCTTCCAGGTCCTCCGTGGTCCCCGCCAGCCGCCCGTCCTCCGTCAGCGAGATGCCCTCGGGCAGCGCCCCGGAGGAGAGCGCCCAGCGGTAGGGCCCCACCCCGCCCGTGGCAGACAGTCCCCACGTCCAGCGCCCCAACCGGGGGATCACCGGCAGCGACGGGGTGGCCACCTCCAGCGCCGAGGAGCCGGGCAGCACGCGCACCACGGCGGTGGACCCCACCGTCACGCCGCCGGCGGCGAGTGTCACGGGCAGCGCGAACACCCCCACCGCCCCGGGCGTGCCGCCGAGCGTCCCGTCCGCCTGCAGCGAAAGCCCCTCCGGCAACGCGGCGCAGCTGAACGCCACCGGCCCAGGCACCGAGGCCTGCATCGCGTACCGGTAGGGCAGCCCCTTCACTGCGTCCGGCAGCTGCGTCACCTGCAACCCCAGCGTGCGCTCCACCACCTGGAGCGGCCAGGGCGCCACCGCGTTGTCCGCCGGGGAGAGATCGCCGGAAACCTCGGCCAGCAGCCCCAGCCGCCAAACACCCGGGGCAACGCCGGTGGGCAAGAGCAGAGCGTCCGTGCGGAGCAGCTCCTCCCCGGGCTGCAAGGTGACCTGGTCCGAGGCCACCAGCGTCCCGCCCACCTGCCGGGGAACCACCGGATCGGCCGCCGTGGCGAACGCGTTCCCGGACAGAACGTAGCGCCACGGCGCCGCGGTGATGGGGCGGATGCCCGCGTTGCGCAGCCGGAGCTGGACGAAGAACGGCTCGCCGGCGGCGGCGCGCGGAGGGCCCCGCAAGGCGAGCACCTGGAGGTCCGGCCCGGGCAGGGAGAAGGGACGGAACCCGGTGCCGCGCACGTTGTCCGAGGTGTTGGCGTCCGCCGCGGCGGTGGCCACCGCCAGCAGCACGTAGTCGCCGGGAGCGTAGGGCCTGCCCTGCTTGTCCGCGGCGGGCAGCACCACGGAGAACGGGACGGTGGCGGACTGCCCCGGCAGGAGCGTCAGCGGGGCCGTGCCGAGCAGCTGGTCCGGGAGCGCGTTGAGCTGCTCGTTCTCCGAGAAGTAGAGCGACAGCGCGGCGCCGGCCGCGGTGGCCCCGCCCCGGTTCTCCACCGTCACCACCACGCGCTGGGGCTCACCAAGGAAGAGCCAGGGGGCCGGGGCAAAGGGGGCCGCGGGCGTGGTGGGGACCACCTCGCGCACGGCGAGATCCAGCTGCGAGAGCGCCACCGGGCCGCTCGCCCGCACGTTGTCCGCCTCGTCCAGCTCCGCCACGGCCGCGGCGTCATCCAGCCGGGCCACGAACCGGTAGGCGCCCGGCAGCAGTGACGGCGGCACCTGCACCGCCACGTCCACGGGGAAGTCATCCAGCTGGACGGGGAGGATGGAGGTCTCGCCCACCTTCACGTCTGCAGCGTCCCACTGCCCGTCCGTGGACAGGTACACCGCCAGCTTCACCAGCTGCACCGGCGCGTCCATGCCCGTGTTCTGCACCTGCACCGTGACGGTCTCCGTCTCCCCCGGCCCGGACGACGCAGGCCCCTCCACGCTTCCCACGGCCAGGTTCATCCCCGCGGCCAGCGGCCGGGCGGCGGCCACCGCGTTGTCCCCCTCCTCCAGCTCGGCAAACGCCCCGTCCGCGTCTGCCACTGCAAGGACGTACCAGGTCCCGGATGCCGGGCGGACCACCGTCCCGCCGGCCACCTGGGAGGCGCTGCCGCGCGCCGGCACCGCCAGCGGTCCCACCAGCGCGGGTGTGAGCCGCGTGTCCGTCCCGGGCTGGAACGCCGCGTCCGAGGAGAGGTACAGCGCCCAGCTCATGGCCTGCGCGGGCGCGGTGCCCGCATTGCGGAAGGTGGCCTCGGCGGAGACGGACAAGGTGCCGCCCGAGGAGGAGAGGGCGCGCAGTTCCACCCCCGTGGCAGACAGCTCCACGCCCGCGGGGGCGCGGAAGGCCACGCGCCGGTTGGGGATGAACTCCGCCAGGCCGCAGTAGGGCGAGGCGGCGGCGCACGACAGCCCGGAGATGCCCGTCGTCCCGCCCGGCGAGGAGATGCCCACGCTCCCCGACAGGGCAATCCCCTGACCCGTCACCGGCCCGTGGTGGAAGACGATCTCGCCCAGCGCCGTCAGCGTCAGCTGGAAGGAGAGGCGGTACTGGGAGGTGGCGAACCAGGAGTTGGCGTCCCGCCACTCCAGCGTCAGCGCCTGCGCCCCGTTCTCCGTCGTCGCGGCGGAGAAGATGCCGGCCCCGGGGGCGTCCAGGCGGAGATCATCCCAGAAGGGGGCGAGCACCCCCTTGGGCGTCGCAGCCGCCAGGGGCTGGTTCGCCGCGTAGCCGCAGCTCGCGCACCCGTCCGGCTCCAGGAAGGCCAGCCCGTTGGCCGTCACCGTCACCGCCGTGTACTGCCTGCCGTGGTACGGGAAGCTGAAGCCCAGCGGCACGGTGGCGCGCCCCTCGTCTGCCCCGCCCGCCAGCGCCAGCTGCGTCCCGCTGATCCGCGCAAAGGGGGTGCTGTCCACGACCAGCTGGAAGGGCTGGGCCCAGGCGGCGGGCCACCCGAGCAGGCAGGCAATGAAGAGGGCGCGCAACACGGCCGTCACACCCTACTATGCGGCCCGTGCGCTTTGCCCTCTCCCTGCTCCTGCTCGCCTCCCCTGCCCTCGCGGGCGCCCTCTCCACCGAGGCGCAGCTGCGCAGCCAGTGCCTCCTCCACGCCGCGGACCCGAAGAACCCGTGGGGGCTGGCCCACGGCATCTGCGCCTTCGGCAAGAGCTACGCCGCGTCTGACGGCCGCCGCGCCGCGGACGTCATCCTGAACGACTTCCTCCAGAAGGGCGCGGCCACCGGCGCCACGCTCCCCTACAGCTTCGCGCGCTACGCGAAGGACGGCACCCCGGTGGAGCCCCACACCAACCTGCACGTCAAGACGCTGGTGCTGGCGGGGCTGCCGCTGACCACGGCGTTCGAGACCAGGGCTGCCGGCAAGGTGACGCTGGGAGATCTGGTGAAGGGGGTGCAGCGCGGCTTCGTGCACGTCCCGGGCAACCCCGCCTACTGGGCAGACGTGGGCTGGACGCTGGACCTGCTTGCCGCGGTGCACACGCCCGGCCCCTCCGCGGTCTTCACCAACGGGGCGGGAACGGCCATCGACTTCAACCGCGTGATGGAGGACGCGCTCGCCGAGCTGGAGCGCGCGCAGGCGGACCTGCTCGCGGCCCTGGACGCAGGCCAGGCGGAGGTACCCAAGCGCAAGCAGGGGCTGTACGCCCACCCGTGCGGCGGCCTCCACCTGGTGCAGGCGGTCTTCCACTGGGCGCGCTTCCCGGCGGTGCGCAAGGCGTGGGGCAAGCGGTTGGAGCGGCAGGTGGCGGTGCTCGGCTGGCGGCTGGGGAGCGAGCGGCGGCAGTACGAGGCGGCGCTGCAGGCCGCCCCGACGCCCTACCA
>VGRA01000375.1 GCA_016875515.1 Deltaproteobacteria bacterium
GGAGAAGCGGATGAGGTACTCAAACCAGAGATCGAAGCTGAATTCCATGGGGGGAACCGTCCTGAATCCGTGACCTTACGGGCGCGCCGCCCGGCGTCCAACAGGTGTTCGTTATTGCGGTTCCCCCCCGTGCGTGGCATAGCGCCGCGGCCGACCGGTCCATGTGGACGGGTCAACGTTGCCGTAACCACCTCTTTCACTGGATGACTTCGATGGAAGCCACCCTGCAGAACTGGACGCTGCTGCCCCCCGTTGCGGGCGCCGTGGCGTTGATGATTGCCGCCTTCTTCTTCTTCCGCGTGAAGGCGTTGCCCGAGGGCAACGAGACCATGCAGCGGATTGGCGGCTACATCCGCGAGGGCGCCATGGCGTTCCTCACGCGCGAGTACAAGGTGCTCGCGATGTACGCGGTGGTGGTGTTCGGCGCGCTCGCCGCGCTGGTGAGCCCGGTGGCCGGCATGTGGTTCCTGGCCGGCGCCGTGCTGAGCCTGCTGGCCGGCTTCATTGGCATGAAGGCGGCCACGTACGGGAACGTGCGCACCGCGCAGGCGGCGGCCAACGGTACCAAGGCGGACGCGCTGGTGACGGCGCTGGACGGCGGCGCGGTCATGGGGCTGTGCGTGGCGGGGCTGGCGCTGATCGGCCTGTTCGCCGTCTACAAGGTGAACGCGGGGGAGAAGGAACTGGGCGCGGCGCTGCACGCGTTCGCGGTGGGCGCCTCCTCCATTGCGCTCTTCGCGCGCATTGGCGGCGGCATCTACACCAAGGCCGCGGACGTGGGCGCGGACATTGCCGGCAAGGTCGTGGAGAACATCCCCGAGGACGACCCGCGCAACCCGGGCGTCATTGCCGACAACGTGGGCGACAACGTGGGTGACGTGGCCGGCATGGGCGCGGACATCTACGAGTCCCTCGTGGCCGCGGTGGTGGCCGCCATGGCCATCGCGCTGACGGCGGATGCGAAGAACGTCCAGTCCCTGCTGACCTCCGCGACGAGCGAGGACACGGCCCGGAAGATCGCCGTGGCGCTGCCGCTGGTGCTGGCGGGCCTCGGCCTGGTGGTGAGCGTGGTGGGCATCTTCGTGGCGCGCGCCATGCGCAACTCGCCGCCGTCCGTGGTGCTGCGCGCGGCCATGGTGCTGCCGCCCATCATCCTCGTGGGGGCCACCGCGCTGGTGCTGCCCCTGCTGGGCGTGAAGCAGGGTGTGACGGTGGCGCTGGCGGCGGGCGCGGTGGGCGGCGCGGCCATTGGCCTGCTGACCGAGTACTACACGGGCACCTTCCGCCCGGTGAAGAGCGTGGCCGAGGCGGCCATGACGGGGGCGGGCACCAACGTCATCCGCGGCATGGCCGTGGGCATGGAGTCCGTGGCGTACTGCCTGCTGCTGGTGGCGGGGGTGGGGTTGCTGGCCAACTACGCGCTGGGGGACCTGGGCCTGTACGGCATTGCGCTCTCCGCGGTGGGCATGCTCGGCGGCACCGCCATCGTGATGACGGTGGACGCGTACGGTCCCATCGCGGACAACGCGGGCGGCATCGCGGAGATGTCCGGCCTGGACCCGAAGGTGCGCGAGATCACGGACGAGTTGGACGCGGTGGGCAACACCACGGCGGCCATTGGCAAGGGGTTCGCCATTGGCTCAGCCACGCTCACGGTGGTGGCGCTGTTCTCCGCCTACAGCCTCGAGGTGAACCATGCGCTGCTCGCGGCGGGCAGGGAGAAGATGAACCTGTCGTTGGATGAGCCGAAGATCCTCATCGGCATCCTGGTGGGCTCGGTGCTGCCGTTCATCGTGGGGGCGTCCACCATGCTGGCGGTGGGCAAGGCGGCGGGCTCCATCGTCAACGAGATCAAGCGGCAGTTCGACACCATTGTCGGCCTGCGAGAGGGGAAGGCGGAGCCGCAGCCCAAGGCCATCGTGGACATCGCCACCTCGGCGGCGCTGAGCCAGATGATCCTCCCGGGCCTGGTGGCGGTGCTGGGACCCGCGGTGATCGGTTACACGCTCGGCCCCGCGGCGCTGGCGGGCGCGCTGGCCGGTGCGCTCGCAGTGGGCGCGTCGCTGTCGCTGTTCATGGCCAACGCCGGCGGCGCCTGGGACAACGCCAAGAAGTACATCGAGAAGGGCGGCATCCCCGGGCACCCCAAGCGGTCCGACACGCACAAGGCCGCCGTCATCGGCGACACCGTGGGAGATCCGTTCAAGGACACCTCCGGCCCGGGCGTGTCCATCCTGATCAAGGTGATGAGCGTGGTGTCCCTGCTCATCGCCAGCATGGTCGCCACGCGCGGGTAGTCCTGCCGGCGTGGGGGTGACGAGGGGCCTCACCCCTTCGCGGGGGCGAGGCCCTTCGCGCGTCCGGGCGAGCCCCCCTGCGAGGTGAAGCTCAGCGGCCGGCTTCCTCGCGGAGGATGTCCAGCACGGCCTCGGCCTCTTGCAGCAGCCGGGGGCTGACCGCGGGCTCGGTGAAGTAGTATCCAAACGCGCGGAGGTTGCGGGTGTCTTCGTACACGCGGGGCAGCTCCGCGCCGCTCGTCACGGCCGTGCCGGCGCGCTGCAGCTGGAAGCGGGACGCGGGGGCCACATGGCAGGAGGCGCAATCGATGGTGCCCGGGTTGTGCGCTGCAGGATCCTCGATCCGGCGAATGGCCTCGGCCGCGTCGGCGAGGGCCCCGGGGCTGCTGCCGGCAATACCGCCCTGCGCGATCACCGGGATGATCGCAGGCTCCGCCACGGGGCGCGGGTTGAGCGTGATCTCCAGGGAGGTGAGCGCCCCGGTGCTCGTGACGTGCTGCTCGTGCTCGGGTGCGAGCGTGGGGACCGGCAGGTCCATGGGGCTTCCGGAGGTGAGGTCCATCCCGGAGAACATCCACGCCTCGTGGCTGGCGTGGACGCCCATCTGGGAGACCCGGACCAACCTCTCCATGGCCAGGAAGGGACGCAGCGCGCTCTTCAACCGCGTCCGGAAGGCTCCGTCGCCGAAGCCGGGGTGCGGCACGGTGGGGAGGAAGTCTGCTGCCACGCCCCGCTCCACGCGGGCGACCCCGATGGACTGCACCGCGGCGAGGACCTCCTCGCTCGAGCCGCGGAAGAACAGGTGGACCGCCGCGTCCAGGCTGGTCTGCCCGCTCCCCTCGTCGAAAACCGGCTGCAGCACGAGCCGCAGCTGGGGGTGGCAGGTCGTGTCGGACCCCTCGTGGAAGCAGGGATCCAGCCGCACGCCCACGGTGCCGAGCGCCTCGTAGAGATCCGTCGGCTCGTCCGTCACCGTCAGGGGGTGCCCGCGGTCGAACAGGGCGCGGGGCAGCACCTCCCGTCCGGGAAGGAAGGTGCGCGCCTGTGCGAGCGGGACGAGGAACGTGGCGTCCTGCGCAACGGGCGTGGGTGAGGGCCCGCAGCAGAGGAGCAGGCAGCCGAGGGCGGCAACGGCGGGAACGGGGAGGCGCATCGGGCTGATCCGTAGCACGGCAGGAAGAGTAGGGTCCCGGCCGTCCATGATCCCGCGCTCCCGCGTTGCGTCGCTGCTGTTCCTCTCTGGCCTCTGTGCGCTGGTCTACCAGACGGCCTGGATGCGGCTGTTCCGGCTGCTGTTCGGGGCGTCCACCGCGTCCACTGCCGCCACGTTGGCGGTCTTCATGGGCGGGCTGGGGCTGGGGGGCTGGCTGCTGGGGAAGCGGGTGGAGAGGGACCCGGCGCCCCTGCGGCTGTACGGCAACCTCGAACTGCTGGTGGCGGTGCTGGCGGCTGCGAGCGTGGGCTTCTTCGAGGTGGCCTCGGCCCTCTACCGGGCCACGGGGGGGAGCCAGGCGCTGGGGCTGGGGCTGGCCACCGCGGTGAGGCTGGGGCTGGCGGCGCTGGTGATGGGGCCCGCTGCGGTGCTGATGGGTG
>VGRA01000376.1 GCA_016875515.1 Deltaproteobacteria bacterium
AGTTGACCGGCACGAAGGGACGGGCCTTGCGGAGGCTCTGTGCGTGGAGGGCGCGGGCCACCAATTCCTTGCCAGTGCCACTCTCCCCCTGAATGAGGACGGTGGCGTCCGTGGGGGCCACGCGGGCAATGAGGCCGGTCAGCTCCCGCATATTGGCCGAGCGCCCCACCAGGGCCGTGAGTCCGTGGCGCGCGTTGAACTCGCCGGCGAACATCTGCACGGCGGAGAGGAGCTTACCGCGCTCGAGCGCCTGGTCCACCCGGTGGACCAACTCCCCGTCCTTGAACGGCTTGGCCACGTAGTCGTACGCGCCCAACCGCATGGCCCGCACTGCACTCTCGACGCTTCCATAGGCGGTCATCACCACGACTTGCGTCTGCGGTGACACCTCCAGCGCCCGCTTCAGCAGCGTGAGCCCGTCCATGGGCTCCATCTTCAAGTCGGTGAGGAGCAGGTCCACGGGGGTGCCGGCGAGCAACCCGAGCGCCTCGTTGCCGTCCTGGGCCTCGCTCACCTGGTAGCCCTCGGCGCGCAGCACGAGCGCGGTGGTGGCGCGCATGTTGCGCTGGTCGTCCACCACCAGCACGTGGCCGCGCCGGGCCGGGCCGGACGGTGGAAGCGGGCTCCCTAGGCCGGGCCCCGTCATGGCGCCCGCCCCTCCCCGGGCGCGAACTTCAGCCGCAGGGTGAAGACCGTCCCCTGCCCCGGGGCGGGCGCCACCGCCACCTCGCCCCCGTGGTCCTCCGCGATGCGGCGTACCACCGCCAGTCCCAGCCCCGTGCCCTTGGCCTTGGTGGTGAAGAACGGCTCGAAGATGCGCGCGGCCAGACCGGGGGCCAGACCGGGGCCGTGGTCCCGGACGTCCACCCGCAGCGAGGGCCCCTCCGAGGAGGCATGGACCTCCACCTGCCCACCTCCGGGCATGGCTTGCAGGGCGTTCATGAGCAGGTTCTCCAGGGCCTGGCGGAACAGCCGAGCATCCAGCTCCGCCCGCGGCAACCCGTCCTCCACCTCCAGCCGGACGTTCCACGAGGAGGCGTCCGGCAGCGCGGACAGCGCGCGGGAAACCGTCTGGGAGAGCAGCGGCCCCACCTCCTCGGGGGAGACGGACAGCGAGAGCGGGCGGCTGTAGTCCAGGAGTGAGGTGACGAGCGCATCGAGCCGCTCGCACTCCTCGCACGCAATCTCCAGCAGGCTGCCCGCGTCCGCGGCGCGCGGGTCGTCTCTGAGCATGCGGCGGAGCGACCCCACCGCGTTGAACATCACGCCGAGCGGGTTACGCACCTCGTGCGCAACGATGGCGGACAGCTCTCCCAGGGCCGCCAGCCGCTCGCGCTTCACCATCTCCGCGCGGGTGGCCTCCAGCTGGGCGTAGCTCTGGCGGAGCGAGTCATAGAGGCGGGCATTCTGGACGGACAGCGCCAACTGGCCGGCAATGGCCTCGGCGAGCGCCACGACGGCGGGTCCCCACCTGCGCGTGCGGCGGCTCTCGTCCACCATCACCACCCCCACGAGCTCGTCCCGGGCGAGCAGGGGTACCGCCAGCAACGCCTGTTCCCCGAAACGGGACACGAGGTCCCACTTCGCCCGCCCGCGCGCGCGCACGTCCTCCACCTCCACCGTCGCGCGCGTGCGGCCCGCCTCGGCCACCACGCTGTCGGGGTCATCCAGCCGGATGGCCACGGTGCGGAAGAACTCCCGGTGCCCCAAGCTGGAGGCGGCCCCCCGGAGCGTCTCCGCCTGGGCGTCGTACAGCACCACGAAGCTGTGGGAGGCATCCAGGAGCTTCACCAGCGAGTCGCACGCGGCGTCCAGGATGGTGGGGAGCTCCAGCGTGCCCGCGGTGGTGCGCGCCAGTTCGAGCAGCAGCGACAGCTCGCGGTTGCGGCGCTCTGTCTCGCTCACCAGGCGCGCGGACTCCAGCGCGGCGGAGAGCTGGCGCGCGAAGAGCGCGAGCAGCGACACGTGCGCCGTCTCGAAGCGGGAGCCCTCGAGCACCAGCACCTCCGGGTCCCCCGAGCCGCGCAGCACCGGAAGGTGGACGCGCATGCGGACGCCACCCGGCGCATCCGGGTCTGCCACGGAGGGGTGCACCTCCGGCGAGAAGACCGGCACCCGGTCCCGCAGCGCCTCCTCCACGAGCGCGCGCGCGGGCGGTGCAACCTCCCCGGTGGCGTGCTGAAGCGACATGCTCCCGTCTGCGGGTGAATAACGGAAGAAGGCCGCGCGGCTGCACAGCGCCCGCAGCCCGTTGATGGCAGAGGTGTAGACGTCACCCTCCGAGTGCGTGGCCGTCAACTCCGCGGCCACGTGGACGAGCGACTCGGCGAGCCCGAGGTCGTGCGCCGAGTCCACCAGCACCTGGTGCGTCACCAGGACATACGGCTCCCCGCCGTCTGCTGGAGGAAACCGCCGCTGGTGGATGAGGTATGAACGCTTCTGGCCGTCCACCTCGATGCCGGTCAGCCGCATGGGGGGCGGGTTGAAGTCCGCGTCCTCGCTGCGGAGAGTGTCCATGCCGCGCACCCGGTGGCGCTCCTCCGGGGGGAGCAACTCGTAGTAGTTCCGCCCCTCGATGACGGTGCGGGGCATCCCGCTCACCTCGACGAGCGCGTCGGAGACGGCGAGGATGTGCTCGTTGCGCACCAGCGACGCAGAGACCGGCAGCAGCCGGACCACGCTCCGCAACTCATCCTCGGTCCACGCCTTGCTCATGTGCGCCTCGGCACCCGCTTGTCGCCCACCCGGAGGGTGACCTTCTCGCGGTCGAAATACTCGGACAAGGGGATGGCGTACTTGCGGCTCTGGCCCACCAGGTCCTTGAACGCTTGGGTGGTGACGTGGCCGTGGGCGCCGAGGTGGGCCACCAGGGCCGCGCGGAGGCCGGCGAGCGACTCTGGGTGGAAGTACAGCCCCTCGGCCACCTTGACGAGCTGCCCGGAAACTCCGAGCAGCCTCAGCAGCGCCTCCACGCGCGGCTGGGGCAGCTTCAGACTGGCGGCCAGCGCCGAGGGGATGGGCGGGGCGAGCCCGGCTGCGCGCACCGCGGCCAGAACGGACTCGCGGGCCTCGGCGTCTCCGGCCCCGAGCGCCACCACCTGCCCGGGAAGCCGCACCGAGTCCCCGTGCAGCTCCGCCTGCTTTCCGGTCTCCAACTGGGCGAGCACGCGGGCGAACAGCCGCGGGTCCAGTCCAGCGGCGAGGCGCTGCCGCAGTTCCTCGCGCGGCAGGCCCAGCTGGAAGCCGCCGCTGGACGCTGCCTGCTCGAGCACGGCGCGGGCGCGGGCCACCAAGGCGCGGACGTGGCGGCCCGCCACGAAGAGGCGGCTCGCGCGATCCACCAGCACCGCCTCGCCCCGCGCGCCCATCCGCTCCAGTGCCGGCCCGAGCACGCGGGGGGAGAGGCCGCTGCGCCCGCGCAACATCTCCTCCGTCAACCCGCGGTAGCCGGCCTCCTCCAACAGCCAGGGCAGGGCGTGCGCCGGCTCCCCCTCGAGCAGCGGACGCAGCCGCGCCTCCGAGCCCCTGCGGCGGCGAGGGGCGCCCACCGCGAGCACGCGCCCGCCTGCGAGCGTTGCCCCGCGTCCCGGGAGCGGCCGGCTTCCACGCAGGATGAACCGCTGGCCGGGGAGCGCCGCCACCGGGCGGGAGAGGCGCAGCTGGACGAGCCCCGTGCTGCCCGGCTCCAGCCCCGCGGCCTCCATCCAGCCCACCGCGGCCTCCACCTGCGCGGTGCCCAGGTGCAAGAGCAGGCGGGCGCGGGGGCGCAGCGGCTCCACGGCGGCCAGCAGGACCGAGAGCTCCACGTCCAGCGTGCGGACCGGCTCCAGTTCCCCGTGACGGACGAGCACGTCACCGCGGTCCACCTCTCCCGCTTCGACGCCCGG
>VGRA01000377.1 GCA_016875515.1 Deltaproteobacteria bacterium
GCGCTTGCCAACGTGGAGCTGCCGCTGGTGTACCGGGGTCTGGGCAGCCGGGAGCGGCGGGAGCGGGCGGTGGCGGCGCTGGAGAAGGTGGGGCTGTCCCACCGCATGCACCACCGGCCCAACGAGCTGTCCGGCGGCCAGCGCCAGCGCGTGGCCATTGCGAGGGCGCTGTGCGCGGAGCCGTCCATGCTGCTCGCGGACGAGCCCACGGGGAACCTGGACTCGGCCACGGGCGAGGAGATCGTTCGGCTGTTCGAGGCGCTGCACCAGGCGGGGCACACGCTGGTGCTCGTCACGCACGAGCCGCGGCTGGCGGCGCGGTGTCCGCGCGCGGTGCGGCTGTCCGATGGACGCGTGGTGGCAGACGGGCCGGGGCCCGAGGTGGCGCGCCAGAACCTGGAAGACCTGCAGAGGGCCGCGTCGTGAGCCTGCGGGTGGACGGCTGGGAGGGGGCGCGCATCGCGCTGCACTCGCTGCGGGCCAACCGGCTGCGCACGGTGCTGACCACGGCGGGGATTGGCATTGGCGTGGCCACGCTGCTGGCCATCGTGGGGATCATCCAGGGGCTGAACGCCTCCTTCGCGGCGCAGCTGTCCAGCCTGGGCACCAACTCGCTCTACGTCTCGAAGTTCCCGTGGGTGATGAAGGGGAGCTGGTGGGAGTACCGCAACCGGAAGAACCTGACGCTGGAGCACGCGGAGGCGCTGCGGAAGCTGCCGCACGTGGTGGCGGTCTCTCCGCAAGTGAACCGGGTGAAGGACGTGACGGGGCGGGACAACCAGCTGTCCTCCGTGTCCATCATGGGCGCCGTGCCGGACTACCTGGAGGTGTCCGCATTCGAGCTCGCGGCGGGGCGGTTCCTGGTGGAGGCAGACGAGGGGGGCTCGGTGGCGGTGCTCGGCGCAGACGTGGCCGAGGCGCTGTTCCAGCGGGACTCCCCGCTGGGGGCGTCCATCCGGGTGGGCGAGCGGCCGTTCCGGGTGGTGGGGGTGCTGGGGCGGAAGGGGAAGCTGCTCGGGCAGAGCCAGGACCTGGTGGTGGTGATCCCGCTGAACACGCACCGGCGCTACTTCGGCCGGTGGCGGTCGCTGTCCATTGGCGTGGCGGTGGATGATCCCGCGGTGCTGGACAAGGTGGAGGACCAGGTGGTGGGGGCGCTTCGGCGGCTGCGAAGCACGCCGCCGGACAAGGAGGACGACTTCTCCATCAACCGGCCGGAGCAGCTGGCAGCCACCTACGAGCAGCTCACCTCGGCGCTGTTCGCGGTGGCGGTGGGCGTGGGGTTCATCACGCTGCTGGTGGGCGGCATTGGCATCATGAACATCATGCTGGTGTCGGTGCGGGAGCGGACGCGGGAGATCGGCGTCCGGCGGGCGCTGGGGGCGCGGCGCAGGACCATCGTGCTGCAATTCCTGATGGAGGCCTCCGCCGTGTCCGCGCTGGGCGGGGCGCTGGGGACGGCAGCGGGGCTGGGTGCGGCGAAGGTGGTGTCGCTGGTGACGCCGCTCTCCGCGGCGGTGCAGCCGCTGACGGTGGTGGCGGGGGTGGGCTTCTCCGCGGTGGTGGGGCTGCTCTTCGGCATCTGGCCGGCGGCGCGGGCGGCGCGGCTGGATCCCGTCGAGGCGCTCCGGTACGAGTGATGCTGGCGTTCTGGGACAGCCTGCGCCTGGCGCTGAAGACCTTCGCGGGGAACCCGCTGAGATCGCTCCTGACGCTCCTGGGGATCGTCATGGGAGTGGCCACGGTGGTGGCCATGATGGCGCTCATCGAGGGGCTGCGGCTGAAGGTGAACAAGGATCTCTCCTCGTTGGGGGCAGACGTCTTCCAGGTCACCAAGTGGCCCGTGGGCTTCGGTCAGTTTGACTGGCAGAAGTACGCGCGCCGTCCCAACTTCACGGTGGTGGACCGGGACGCGCTGCTGGGGGCGTGTCCCTCCGTGAGGACGGCCTCCGCGTCCGACGGCGAGGGCGGGCAGAAGGTGGTGACGCCCGCCGCGGAGACGCGCCCGTCTGTGAACGTGATGGGGGTGACGCCCGAGTACGTGGAGACGGCGGGGCTGCAGGTGGCGGCCGGCCGCTTCCACGGGCCCGCGGACGAGGAGGACCACCGCGCGGTGGCCGTCCTGGGCATGGACGTGGTGGACGTGCTCTTCCCAGCGGTGGATCCGGTGGGGCAGGAGGTGCGGATCCGGGACCGGCCCTACCGCGTCATTGGCGTGCTGCAGCGGCGAGGCTCTTTCCTGGGCATGGCGAGCCTGGACAACCAGGTGGTGCTGCCGCTCTCCACGTTCCTGGAGGCGTTCGGCCGCCGCCGGAGCGTGGACATCAACGTGGCCGCGTCCGACGCGGACGCACTGAAGCGGGCGCAGGACGAGGTGATCACCTTCCTGCGCCGGCGGCGGGATCTCGCCCCGGGCGAGCCGAACAACTTCGAGGTCTTTACCAACGACTCGCTGACCAAGACGTTCAACAGCCTCTCCGCGGTCATCTCCGCGGCGAGCGCAGGGGTGACGTTGCTGTCGCTGCTGGTGGGGGGCATTGGCATCCTCAACATCATGCTGGTGTCGGTCACCGAGCGGACGCGGGAGATCGGCGTGCGCAAGGCGCTGGGGGCCACGCGGCGGCGGATCCTCCTGCAGTTCGCGCTGGAGGCGGTGGCGCTGTCGCTGCTGGGCGGGGTGCTGGGGGTGGGCGTGGGGTACGGGCTTGCCTTCCTGGCGCGCTGGGTGTTCGGGGTGATGACGGCGGTGCCGGTGTGGGCGGTGGCGCTGTCGCTGGGCGTCTCCTCCACCGTGGGATTGGTGTTCGGCATCTACCCGGCGGCGCGGGCTGCGCGGCTGGATCCCGTGGAAGCGATGAGGAACGAATGAGTCTGCGACGCATGGGGCTGGGCCTCACCACCAACCTCCACCCCGCGGTGCCGCCGGATCCGTGGGCCCTGGCCGCGGTGACGCCGGGGTTGGTGGACTTCGTGGAGTACAGTGCGCCGCTGTCCTTGGAGGAGGCGCGGACCGCGTCCACGCTCTTCGGCCGGGTGGAGCGCGCGGAGTTGCCGGTGCTGTTCCATCCCGTGCACCTGAACCTGGACGGCCCGGAGCTGGAGCCCGTGGAGACGCTGCGCGCACTGGACGCGCACGCCCGCGCGGTGGGCTCGCCCTGGGTGGGCAACGACGTGGGGTGGTGGCACGGCAGGGGGACGCCCTTCTCCGGGTACCACTTCCTGTCCCCCACGCTGGACGCGCGCTCACTGGAGCGCTGCGTGGCGCACGCGCTCCACGTGCAAGCGCACCTGTCCGTGCCGCTCTACGTGGAGAACCCGGTCATCAACGCGCGGCGGGGCGGGATGCACGTGCTGGACTTCATGGCGGGGCTGCACGCGCGCACCGGCTTCGGGCTCATCCTGGACCTGGGCCACCTGTTCAGCCACCAGCTCGCGCGCGGCCTGCCGCTGGAGTCCGGGCTGGAGGGCTTCCCCCTGGAGGCGGTGCGGGAGGTCCACCTGGCAGGGGGCGTGGTGGCGCAGCACGGGGGGCGGCACACGTACTTCGATGATCACACCCAGCCTGTACGCGAGGAGTTGTTCACGCTCCTCGAGTCCCTGCTCCCGCGGCTGCCAGACCTGCAGGCGGTGACGTTGGAGCTGGACGGTCACGCGGACGGCCTGGCGCGGCGGGTTGCCCAGCGCGTCCGGCCATGGGTCCCGCGTCCTTCGGAGGGCAGCGTCCCCGCGCAGCCGCCGCCGGTGGGCTGCGTTCCTGCCCCGGACGGCGCGCTGCTGGCCTCGGCGTGGGAGGTGTATGACCGGACCTTCGGCCGGGCTGCCGAGCCGGACGACGCCGAGGGGGCCCGTCTGGAGCTGGACATCCGCCTGTCCGCGATGGCGGAGG
>VGRA01000378.1 GCA_016875515.1 Deltaproteobacteria bacterium
CCCCCACCGGGGGCCTCGTGGATACCTGGGTCTCCGCGCGCGCCCGGGACGCGGTGGCGGCCCCGGAGGACGTCATTCCCCGGAGGCTGTTCCGCTCTCGCCCGCGCGGGGCGGCGCTGCCCGGGTTCAGCCCACCGCGCTCGCTCGCGCCGCTGGTGCAGGCGGTGAGCGCGGGCGTGGTCAGCATCAGCACCGTCAACGCCGCGTCTGCCGGGGACGAGACTCCGGTGGAGGCACCGGTGTCCGCGGGATCCGGCTTCGTGCTCTCCGCGGACGGCTACGTGGTGACCAACCACCACGTGGTGGAGGACGCGCAGGAGATCCGCGTGCACTTGGCGGATGACCGGGAATTCCAGGCCGCGGTGGTGGGGACGGACGCGCTGTCGGACGTGGCGCTGCTGAGGCTGGAGGATCCTGTCCCTCCCGGTCTGCCGGGCGTCTACCTGGGGGACTCGGACGCGCTCGAGGTGGGGGACTGGGTGCTCGCGGTGGGAAACCCGCTGGGGTTCGATCACTCGGTATCGCACGGCATCGTCTCCGCGCTGGGGCGGGAGCTGTCCTCGCGTCCGGGGCTCACGCAGTTCATCCAGACGGACGCTCCCACCAACCGCGGCAACAGCGGCGGCCCGCTGTTCGACATGCGGGGCGAGGTGGTGGGGGTGATGACGGCGCGGGGGGGCGGGGACGGCATTGGCTTCGCCGTTCCCATCAACCTGGTGAAGGACCTCTTGCCCAACCTGCTGGAGAACGGCCGGCTGGAGCGGGGGTGGCTGGGGGCGTCGGTGCAGGTGGTGGCGCGCGCGGTGTTGGTCCGCCGCGTCACGCCGGGCAGCCCCGCCGCCCGGGCCGGGCTGAAGGTGGGGGACCGGATCAACGGTCTGAATGGACGGCCCGTGATGAGCTACCGGGAATTGGTGCGGCGGATTTCCGTGTTCGGCCCGGGGACGCTGCTCCGCTTCAACATCCAGCGCGCCGGCGCCGCGCAGGAGTTCAAGGTGACGCTCGCCGAGCGCCCGGACGGCTCGGAGGAGCGTTAGCCGCCGCGATCCAGAGCCCGAGCGCCTGCCCGGTGCGCGCCTCGGTGAAGAGCACGCCATCGAGCCGCGCCTTGACCCCGTGGACGGCCTTTCCGCCGGGGCCAGCCAGCCGCCACGTCCCGTTGGGGGTGAAGACCACCTGCACGCGGATGCCGCGCCGCGAGAAGAGGTTGTGGAACATGGGGGCCGTCCAGTTGTCCGGGAGCGTCCCCTTCACCGTCAGCAGCGGCACCACCGGGTTGCCCACCTTGTCCAGCTTCAGCGGCGTGCCCTCGGTGAGCGCCATGCCCGAGCCGGAGAAGACCGGGGTGAGGTGGATCTCGTACTCCCCCGTGCCGGGGATGAACCGGCCGGGAGACAGGACCGAGAGCTCCGACTCGTGGAGGATCATGTAGTGCGCCCGGGCCAGGGCCTTCTTGCGAAAGGCGTCTGCCTTGGAGCGGCACTCCGCGGCGGACGGGGCCCCCTCGCACTCGCCCACGAAGTTCTCCAGGAACATCCCCAGCCCGGCCACCGGCTCCGCGTTGTCCCTCAACGCGGCAAACCGGGGATCCACGTCCGCACGGGCGGCGGGGGAGACGACCAGCAGCAGCAGGGCGGCGGTGGCAGGGAGGCGCATGGGACTGACACTCAAGCACCCGGAACGACAGCCCGGGAGTGGTGTGTGTGTGTAGGTTTTTGACTACATAAAACCACCATGTAGGCTTTTCGCATGATCCAGGAACGTCGAAAGAGCCTCCGGCTCGACAAGGTCTTCACCGTCTACCTGACCACCTCGGAGGGGATGACGCGGGGGATTGCGCGGAACATCAGCAGCGCGGGGATGTTCGTGGAGACGCGGGAGACGGTGCCGCTGGGGAGCCAGCTGCGCGTCACCTTCGCGGGCGAGGACGGCGCGGAGATGACCTGCCTGTGCGAGGTCCGCTACCAGGTGGCGCTCAACTTCGGCGGCGAGGCGCCCACCCACAGTGGCTGCCGCGGCATGGGGCTGCGGATCGTGGCGTACGAGACCGCCGAGGACGGCCCGCTGCTGCTGGTGGACCGCGAGCGGGTGCTGCACTGACGTGCCCCTGAAATGGTCCAGGCCCCCGCCCGCGGCTGCGCGGGACAGGGGCCTGGGGGACGGCGCGGGGCAGCCGGGGGCTACTGGCTGAAGCCTTCCAGCTGGTAGTGCGCCTCGATCCGCTTGAGCGCGAGCACCATGGCGGCGGCGCGCGTGCTCATCTCCTTGCCGATGAGGAATCGGGTGCCGTCGTGCATCTCGGTCTTGCGCGCCGAGTTCCGCGCGATGTCGCGGATGATCCGGTAGTTCCGCTTCATGGCGAACTCGAGCTTCTTGTTCACCTCCGCCTCGGTCCAGGACTCCATCCGTTTGTTCTGGATCCACTCGTAGTAGCTGACAGTCACGCCGCCCGCGTTGGCGATGATGTCCGGGATCATCTCGATCCCGCGCTTCTGCAGGATGGCGTCCGCCTCCGGCGTGGTGGGGCCGTTGGCGCCCTCGGCGATCAGCTTCGTCTTCAGCTTCTCGGCCACCTCGGAGGTGATCTCCCCGCCGAGCGCCGCAGGGATCACGAAGTCACACGGCACGCCCCAGAAGTCCGCCTTCTCGATCTTCTGCGCCCCGGGGTAGCCCGCCACGCTGCGCTTCAGGTTCTTGCTGTCCGTGGTGTACGCCATGAGCGCGGAGGCGTCGATCCCGTCACCGCTGAAGATGGTGCCGTCCGCGTCGTTCACCGCGAGCAGCTTGGCGCCCATGCTGCAGAGGATCTCCGCGGCGTGCGAGCCCACGTTGCCGAAGCCCTGCACGATGAAGGTCTTTCCCTTCAGCGTCTCGCCGCGCTCGGCGTAGAAGTCCTCCACGCAGAAGACCACGCCGCGGCCGGTGGCCTTGACGCGCCCCTCGGAGCCGCCGATGCGCACGTCCTTACCCGTCACCACGCCGCGCTGGGCGTGCCGCTCGCGCTCACCGTCCGAGAACTGCCGGAGCATCAGCGCCATGATCTCCCCGTTGGTCCCCACGTCCGGGGCCGGGATGTCGATGTTGGGGCCGACCAGGCTCTTGAGCTTGTACATGTACCGCAGCGTGATGGCCTCCAGCTCCTCGCGGCCGTACTGCCGCGGGTCCAGCTGGATGCCGCCCTTGCCGCCGCCGAACGGCACCTCCGCAATGGCGGTCTTCCAGGTCATCTCCGCGGCCAGCGCCTTGAAGAGATCCAGCGACACCTCGCGGTGGTACCGGATGCCGCCCTTGTAGGGGCCGCGGGCCTGGTTGTGCTGCACCCGGTAGGCCTTGAAGCGCGGCGCCTCGCCGGGCACCAGCTGGTACACGCCGCCCGAGAGCAGCCGCAGGTGGCCGCGCCGGATGGCCACGTCCGAGCCCAGCAGCGCGCGCCCGTTCAGGATGATCTTCCCGTCCGCCAGCTGCTCCAGCCCCTCGGGGTTGCGCACCTGCGTGACCGGCAAGTCCGCGAAGGGGGCTGCGTCCGCGCCCGTCACGGGCACGAGGCGGTCCTTCAGCTTCACCGTCACGTGGAAGATGTGCTCGTAGTCCGGCTCCTCCAACTCCAACCGGACGCGGGGGTTCAGGCCAATCAGGTCCGCCGCGCGGTGGAAGATCTCCATCGCCTCCGTGTAGACGGTGCGCTTGGGACCAGGTGCCGGAACTCGCATGTAGGTTTCGCTCATGGGGGAACTCGTTCGTGACGGGTGGACCAGCGGGGCGCGGCTTAGGCCAGCGCCCCATGGAGGTCAACCGCGGAAGGCGGAACTTCCCGTCCAATTCCGCGCACTTGCGTTGCCGCAGCGCGTCACGCCGCAGGGGCGGGGACGTGGAAAACAGAAGGG
>VGRA01000379.1 GCA_016875515.1 Deltaproteobacteria bacterium
CGCTGATCCGGACAGGCCCATGGACACCCACGTCGAACTCACCCGGCAGGAGAAGATCTTCACCCTGGTGGGCACGCTGCTGGGGCTGTTGCTCGCCGCGCTGGACCAGACCATCGTCTCCACGGCGGGGCCGGCCATCCAGCGGGATCTCCGGATAGAGCCGTCGCTCTATGCGTGGATCACCACCAGCTACCTGGTGGCAGGGACGGTGATGCTGCCCATCTACGGGAAGCTGTCGGACGCGCTCGGCCGCAAGCGGGTGCTGGTGTCCGGCATCCTCGTCTTCATGGCGGGCTCTGCGCTGTGCGGCCTGGCCCAGACGACGCTGCAGCTCATCCTCTTCCGCGCGGTGCAGGGGGTGGGCTCCGCGTCGCTGTTCACCAGCGCGTTTGCCGTCATCGCGGACCTGTTTCCCCCGAGCGAGCGGGGCAAGTACCAGGGGCTGTTCGGCGCGGTGTTCGGCCTGTCCTCGGTGGTAGGGCCGCTCGCGGGCGGCTTCATCACGGACCACTTCGGCTGGCACTGGGTCTTCTTCATCAACCTCCCGGTGGGTGCCCTGGCGCTCGCCTTCATTACCACCCGCATGCCCGCGCTGCGGCGGCCGGGGGTGACGCTGTCCCTGGACGTGGCGGGGGTGCTCTCGCTGCTCGCGTTCGCCGTCCCGCTGCTGCTCGCGCTCTCCCTGGGGCGCGGGGAGCTGCGCCCCGGGGAGACGGGCTACCTTTGGGGCTCGCCGGAGAGCACCGGGATGTTCGCGCTGTCCGCCCTGGGGCTCGTGGCCTTCGTCGTGGCCGAGCGGCGCGCCGTGGACCCGATCCTGGACTTGGGGCTGTTCGGCAACCGCGTCTTCGTCACCGGCAGCGTGGCCTCCTTCTTCGTGGGCGGCTGCTTCCTGAGCGCCATCGTCTTCCTGCCGCTCTTCATGGTGAACGCAGTGGGGCTGTCTGCCGCCAGCTCGGGGCTGACGCTCACGCCGCTGAGCGTTGCACTGGTCGCCGGCAACGTGGTCACGGGGCAGCTGGTCTCCCGCACGGGCCGCTACAAGCCGCTCATGGTGGGGGCGGCCACGCTCACCTGCGCCGCCTACCTGTTCATGGGCTTCACCCTGTCTGTGGACAGCACCCAGGCGGAGGTGACGTGGAAGATGGTGCTGGTGGGGCTGGGTCTGGGTCCCTCCATCCCGCTGTACACGCTCGCCATCCAGAACGCCGTGCCCGCCTCCCGCGTGGGGGTGGCCACGGCCGCCTCCTCCTTCTTCCGGCAGATGGGGGCCACCATGGGCGTGGCGGTGATGGGGACGCTCTTCGGCGCCACGCTCGCCTCCGGGATGCAGTCCCGCATGGCGGAGGCCACGGCGGGCATGCCCCCGGAGCTGGTGGCGCGGCTCCGCGGCGAAGGCGGCAGCAGCGTCCCCGCGGAGGAGGGGGCCCCTTCCGTACGCGCGTTCGACGTGGGGGCACTCAAGGCGCAGGTCTCCGCACAGTTCGCCGCGCGCAGGGCAGAGCGGGCGGACGACCCGGAGGTGCTCGGGATGCTGACGGTGCAGGAGCAGGCGGCCCTGGGGCGGGTGGAGAAGGTGGACCGGGCGCTGAAGGAGGCGTTCGCCGCCGCGGTGGCCTCCATCTACCGGTACGGGGTGGCCATTGCGCTGCTGGCGCTGCTGGCCTCACTCGCCGTCCCCTCCCTGCCCCTGCGGAAGGGAAACGCGCCATCCGGCCCGCCGGGCGTGGAGTAACGCCCCCAGCTGGTGTAGGACGCAGGCCCCATGCGCCCCTCCATCCAGACCGCGTTGACCGCCGCTGCCCTGCTGGGCTGCGGCATCCCCGCCCGCGAGGGCATCCCCGAGGACAGCCGCCTCGTGGTGTGCGCCTCCGGCGCGGCCACCGTCCCGGTGTCCGTGGTGGACTCGGCGGGCAAGCCCGTGGAGGGGGCCACCGTGGTGGCCGAGCACCTGAGCACCGGTGAGACGGTGGAGGCCCAGACGAACGCGCAGGGGCGGGTGACCTCCGTCACGTCAGACCTGGGCACCGGCACCGTGCGCGTCTCCGCCCGCTTCGGCGACGCGGCGCTCGGTACCGCGGACGTGACGTGGACGTGCGGTAAGTGCAACTGCACCGCCACCCCGTCCATCGTCACCTTCACCGCGAAGTAGGCATGGCAGGGCTGGAGCGCGAGCTCACCCGCAGCCTCGCCGAGCTCCGCGAGCGGTACCTGGAGCACGGCAAGCGGCTGCCCGCCGGCCTGCTCTCCGCGCTGGAGGCGGATGCCCGGCAAGGGGCGCGTGCGCTCGCCCGGCAACTGCGCGAGCGCCAGCGCGCCCACCGCGCCGAGGGGCAGCGGCTGCGCAACCTCCTGCGCTTCGAGGAGGAGCTGTGGACGGCGGGCCACCTTCACGTCGCCGGGGTGGACGAGGCGGGCATGGCCCCGCTCGCAGGGCCGGTGGTGGCTGCGGCCGTCATCCTCCCCCGCGGCTTCAAGCCCGTGGGGCTGGACGACTCCAAGAAGATCCTGGACCCGGCCCGCCGCGAGGCGCTCGCCGCCGAGGTGAGGGCCAACGCCGTGGCCTGGGCGGTGGGGCGCTCCGAGGTGGAGGAGATTGACCGCATCAACATCTACCACGCGGGGCTTCAGGCCATGCGGCGCGCGGTGGTGGGGCTGGGCGTGCCGCCGGACTTCGTGCTGGTGGACGCGCGCACGGTGCCGGGGTGTCCTGCCCCGCAGCGCGGCATCATCCAGGGAGATGCGCTGTCCCTCAGCATTGCCGCCGCGTCCGTCATCGCCAAGACCACGCGGGACGCGCTCATGGCAGAGCTGGACGGCCGTTACCCCGGCTATGGCCTGGCGTCCCACAAGGGCTACCCCACCCCCCAGCACTTCGCGGCGCTGAAGCAGCTGGGGGCGAGCCCCATCCACCGCCGCAGCTTCGGCCCGGTGCGGGAGGCGCTGGGGCTGGGCCCCGTGCAGGGCTCGCTGTTCCGCGAGCCGAACGACTGAGTCAGCGCCTCCCCCGTCCACCCGTCACTGGAGGCAGACGCAACTGAAGGGCCCCGAGGAAGCGGCCCGGGCGCCGTTCTTCACGCAGCAGGACATGCAGCGCTTGCCCGTGTGCGTCTCACACGCGCGCGTGGCCCGGGGGTTCTCCGGGATGGTCATGAACAAGCCGATGAGCGCACCGGCCAGCCCCAGGATGAGCAGGCACGCGAGCACCGTCAGCACCACCTCGACCGCCTTGCTTGCCCGCTCCCTCACTCCTCGTCGTCCTTCCTCAGTGCTGCAAGCACGTTCAAGTCCTCCAGCGTGGTGGTGTCTTGCCGCGACTCCTTCCCCGCCGCCACGTCCCGGAGCAGCCGCCGCATGATCTTCCCCGAGCGCGTCTTGGGCAACGCGTCCGCGAAGCGCACGTCGTCCGGGCGGGCAATGGCGCCTATCTCCCGCGCCACGTGGGCCTGCAGCTCCGCCTTCAGCCCGGGGCTGGCCACCACGTCCTTCTTCAACGTGACGAAGGCCACCAGGGCCGTGCCCTTCAGGTCATCCGGCCGCCCCACCACTGCCGCCTCCGCCACGGAGGCGTGGCTCACGAGCGCGCTCTCCACCTCCGCGGTGCCCAGCCGGTGGCCGGCCACGTTCACCACGTCGTCCACGCGGCCCATCACCCACAGGTAGCCCTGCTCGTCCGTGCGGGCGCCGTCGCCGGTGAAGTAGAGCCCGGGAAGCTCGGAGAAGTAGGTCTTCACGAAGCGGTCCGGGTCTCCCCAGACGGTGCGCAGCATGGAGGGCCACGGCCGGGTGACGAACAGCAGCCCGCCCTGCCCCTGCGGCACCGGCTGTCCCTTGCGGTCCAGCACCTGCGCGTGGATGCCGGGCAGCGGCAGCGTGGCGGAT
>VGRA01000380.1 GCA_016875515.1 Deltaproteobacteria bacterium
CAGGCTCCGGCGCCGCCGAGCGGACGACCGCCTTCCGCCCGCCCTCGCGCGGAGGGGACGAGCGCACGGCGGCCTTCCCGTCCATTGGCCCCGGCCCGGCCGGGGGCGCCGAGCCGGCACCGCGGCGCACGTCACAGGGCCGGGTCCCCGGGCCGGGGGGAAACGAAGCGGACGACGAAGGTGAGCGCACCCAGGCGTTCCGGCCGCCGCCACGGGGTGCCCTGCGTCCCGCGCTGCCTTCCCCCGGCCGCGAGTCCACCGGCGAGGTGGGCAGTGCCGGGATGCGCGGCTCGCCCGCAGGGACGGCGGTTGCCGAAGGGGCCGGTGAGCCGGGGCGAGCGGTCCCGCCAGCCCGGGAGGCCAGCGGCTGGCGCCAGGCCGGCGAGCCAGCCCCGGAGCAACCGGTCCCGGCGGAGGACGGTCCCACGGGGGCGCACCTCCCGTTCCGGTCTCCGGCGTCCGAGGTCAGCAGAGGCGGGTCCGGCGAGGACGCGGAGTCCACCACCGCCGCCATGAGCCCGCTGCCCGGGGGCCCCGGCCGCGTCCCGCCGGGAGACGCGCCGCCGCCTCCCGCCGGGGACCCCTCCAAGCGGACCGTGGCGCGGGATTCCGAAGCGGACGGGCCGGAGCCTAAAGAGGAGCTCACGGCGCCGAAGCTTCCGCGGGCCAGCGCGGGGCGGGTGCAGGGGACGGCGCACCTTCGAACGGACGGTCCGCCGCGGGGGCCGGTGGTGACGCGGCCGCCCCAGCGCAGGCGCTCGGACTCGCGGATCCGGAAGGCGGTGGAGCCGCCCATTGCGCCGAGCCCGCCCGCTGCGCCGCCCCCGTCCGCCTCCCCGCGGTCCCCGCGCGTGGTGGGCAGCTCGACGCGCCACAAGGCCGTGAAGGGGCCCGGACGTGGACCGGGCGGTGGAACCGGCTAGGATTCCCGCCCAAGAGGGCAATCGATGGCCATTGGCAAGGTGATCAAGGGCGAGGGCACCATGGACGCGCCGGACACGTCCGCGCGTCCGGCCTTCAAGCCCTCGCGCGGCGTGGTGGGGGCCGAGGAGTTCGAGGCGCGGACCACGGCCACCCAGATCGTCACGGACGCCCAGAAGAAGGCGGAGCAGATCATCGCGGAGGCCGAGGCGAAGCGGGACGCCATGCTCGCCGAGGGGCGCGAGGCGGGACGCCAGGAGGGGCTGGCCCAGCTGACCGAGACGCTCGTCAAGGCGCGGCTGGCCCGGGATGCCATGCTCGCCGCGGCGGAGCCGGAGGCGGTGAAGCTGGCGCTGAAGATTGCCGAGAAGATCATCGGCCATGACGTGGAGCGGGATCCGGACCTGCTCGTGGACCTGGCGGCCACCGCCATGGACCACGCCCGCGGCGCCCCCAGCGTCACCCTGCGCGTCCACCCGAGCCACGCCAAGCTGCTCCGCACCCGGCTGCCGCGGCTAATGGAGCAGCTGGGGGCCACGCGCACCGTCCTCATCAAGGATGACCCGGACGTGACCGGCGGCGGCTGCATCCTGGAGACGCCCCATGGCACGGTGGACGCGCAGCTCTTCACCCAGCTGAAGGTGCTCGAGCAGGTGCTGCTGCCGGATCCCGGCAAGCGCGAGGGGCTGAAGTAGTGGCGATCGATCTCTCCCGCTACCACGCGCTGGTAAAGGAGGCCTCCACCGTCCGCGTGCGCGGGCGGGTGACGGAGCTGACCGGGTTGGTCATCAAGGCGGCCGTGCCGGGCGTGCGCGTGGGCGAAGTGGTGGAGATCCGCGCGCGGGCGGGCCGGTCCCGGGTGAAGGCGGAGGTGGTGGGCTTCCAGGGCGAGCAGGTGATGCTCATGCCGCTGGGGGAGCTGTCCGGCATTGGCCCGGACTCGGAGGTGGTCCCCACCGGGGCGCCGCTCATGCTGCGCGTGGGGGATGGCCTGCTGGGCCGCGTGCTCAACGGCCTGGGTGAGCCCATTGACGGCAAGCCGCTCCCGGACGGCCTCGCCGAGTGGTCCGTGGACCGGGACTGCCCCGATCCGTTCACGCGCAAGCGCATCGAAAAGCCGCTCTCGCTGGGGCTGCGCTGCATTGACGGGCTGCTCACCGTGGGGGAGGGGCAGCGCATTGGCCTCTTCGCCGGCTCGGGCGTGGGCAAGTCCACGCTGATGGGACAGATCGCCCGCCAAGCCAACGCGGAGCTGGCGGTCATTGCGCTCATCGGCGAGCGCGGCCGCGAGGTGCGGGAGTTCATCGAGGACTCGCTCGGGGAGGAGGGGCTGAAGCGCTCGGTGGTCGTGTGCGCCACGTCCGACCAGCCCTCGCTCGTGCGCCTCCGGGCCGCCTACGTGGCCACCTCGATCGCCGAGTACTTCCGGGACCGCGGCGGCAACGTGCTGTTCATGCTGGACACGGTGACCCGCCTGGCGCGCGCGCAGCGCGAGATTGGCCTGGCGGTGGGCGAGCCGCCGGCGCGGCAGGGCTACCCGCCGTCCGTGTTCTCCATGCTGCCGCGGATCCTGGAGCGCACGGGCAACTCGGACCGCGGGCAGTGCACGGCCATCTACACGGTGCTGGTGGCGGGCGGCGACATGGAGGACCCCATCGCGGACGAGGTGCGCGGCATCCTGGACGGCCATTTCATCCTCAACCGCGCGCTCGGGGAACGGAACCAGTGGCCCGCGCTGGACGTGCTCCCGTCCCTCTCCCGCGTCATGAGCGGCATTGCGTCCCCGGAGCACAAGCGCGCGGCGGCCAAGCTGCGCGAGACGCTCGCCACGTACGAGAAGCAGCGGGACATGATCCTCCTGGGGGCGTACCAATACGGGACCGATCCGCGCGTGGACTACGCCATCGACAAGTACGACGAGATCATCGCCTTCCTGAAGCAGGCGACGGCCGAGAACAGCCCCTTCGAGGACACCGTCCGCCGGATGGTGGAACTGTTCGCGGACGCGGAGTGACGCCATGGCCGAGTACCGGATGCAGGCCCTGCTGGAGATCCGGGAGCGCGCCAAGGAGGCGGCCGAGCAGGCCTTCGCCGAGGCGCTTCGCGCGGTGGCCGCGGCGAAGCAGAAGCAGAAGGAGCTGGAGGACGACCTGGCCCGCCGCAAGGCGGAGCGCAAGGCGCGTGTGGACGCGTACCTAAAGGAGATCCTCGCCAAGGGGACGGGGGCGGGGGGCCTGGTGCAGATGAGCCGCTTCGAGCAGCGGCTCAAGGACGAGGAGGCGGCGCTCGGGCTGGAGATAGAGGCGCAGAAGGAGCGCGTGCGACAGGCCGAGCAGGAGGCCGAGCAGAAGCGCTCGGAGATGGCGGAAGCGGCCAGGGAGCTGAAGGCCATCGAGAAGCACAAGGAGGCCTGGGCGAAGCAGGTCAAGGCGGAGCGGGACAAGCGCGAGGAACTGGTACAGGAGGAGATTGGCAGCGCGCTGCACCTGGCCCGGCAGCGGAAGGACTGACGGCCGGGGCCGGAGCGGCTACAGTGGGCGCCGTCCATGAGCCGCGTTGACGACGACCGGCAGGCACAGCGCGCCACCGAGCGGGCTGCCCTGCAGAAGCGTGAACAGGAGCTGCGCACCCGGGAGCGCACGGCGCAGGACTCTGCCTTCTCCAAGCTGGTCCAGCAGGGCACCGCCCAGAAGCACGCGGCGCAGGAGCGCCCGCTGAGCGCCACGCAGGCCGCCATCTCCCAGCTGCGCGAGCAGCTGGCAGAGGGGGCGGAGCGGTCCTCCACCTTCGTAGAGGCCCAGTCGAAGGCCTCGGCGCAGCGGGGCGCGGAGGGACAGGCGCGGGCAGGGGACCGGGCGGCGGGGCAGCAACAGGCAGGGCGCGCGGAGGCCGGCCGGACGCAGGACGCCGCGGGGCAGGCGGCCCATGCCGA
>VGRA01000381.1 GCA_016875515.1 Deltaproteobacteria bacterium
GAGCCGTCCGACTTCCCGCGCCCGGACGCCCTGCTGCTCAACGGCGGCGTCTTCAACTCCCCGCAGCTGTCCGAGCGCCTGGTGGAGGCGGTGTCCGCCTTCTGGCCAGGGCGGCCACCCCTCCCCGTGCTGGGCCACGGCTCGCTGGACCGCGCCGTGGCGCGCGGGGCGGCCTGGTACGGCCTGGTCCGCAAGGGCTTCGGCCTGAAGATTGGCGGCGGGGCGGCGCGCGCCTTCTACGTGGGGGTGAGCCCCGCCGAGGCGGGCGGCCCGCCGCGCGCGGTGTGCCTCATCCCGCGCGGGCTGGACGAGGGGGACGCGGTGACGCTGGCCGAGCGCCCCTTCCAGCTGGCGGTGGGCAAGCCCGTCCAGTTCCCGTTGTATGCCAGCACCGCGGACCAGCTGGACAAGCCCGGGGAGCTGGTGGACGTGGCGGACGCGGAGACGTTCCGCCCGCTGCCCCCGCTGCATGCGCTGCTCCGCAGCGGCAGCCCCGAGGCGGGCGAGTTGCCCGTGCTGCTGTCCGCCACGCTGACGGAGCTGGGGACGCTGGAACTGTTCGCGGAGGCCCCCTCCACGCAGGAGAAGTGGCGGCTGGAGTTCGAGCTGCGCGGGGCCACACGCCCGTCCGGCGCGGCGGTGACGGAGCCGCTGCCCGCCCGGTTCGCAGAGGCCGTGGAAGAGGTCGTCCGCATCTTCGGCAACAAGCCGCTCCCGGTGGAGCCGAAGGACGTGAAGAACCTCTTCCGCACCCTGGAGAAGGTGCTGGGGCCCCGCGAGGGCTGGCGCCTGCCCATGCTGCGCGAGCTGTGGACGGCGCTCCTGGCCGGGGCCTCCAAGCGCCGCCGCAGCCCCGAGCACGAGCGGCTCTTCTTCCAGCTGCTGGGCTTCAGCCTGCGCCCCGGCTTCGGCTACCCGCTGGACGGCTGGCGCGCCGAGGAGAGCTTCAAGCTGTTCAAGGACCTGCTCACCCACCACGGCGAGAAGGCCAACTGGGCCGAGTTCTGGGTGGCCTGGCGCAGGGTGGCTGGCGGCCTCTCCCCGGACGCGCAGGCACAGGCCTGGGCGTGGCTGGAGCCGCACCTGCTCCGCAAGCTGCTGCCGGAGGGCCAGCGTCCGAAGGAGAAGCTCAAGGGCATCCTGCCAGAGGGGCTGGACGAGCAGGTCCGCTTCGCCGCCTCGCTGGAGCACCTGCCCGCCGCGCAGAAGGAAGCGCTGGGTGGAATGCTCTTGCAGCGGCTGCGGGACGAGCCGGGCAAGGCGGCCACCGCTGCGTGGGCGCTGGGGCGCCTGGGAGCCCGCGCACCGCTGTACGGCAGCGCCCACCGGGTGGTGGCGGCAGACGTGGCGGCCGGATGGCTGGAGGCGCTTCTGGAGGTGGGGCTGGGGCGGCTGGACGGCGCCCCGTTCGCGGCGGCGCAGCTGGCGCGCTGCACCGGGGACCGCGCGCGGGACCTGGACGGGCCGCTGCGCGAGCGGACCATGGCGGCGCTCGCCGCGGCGAAGGCCCCGGAGCGTTGGCTGCAGTTGGTGCGGGAGCCGCACGCGCTCGAGGCACAGGACGAGGCCCGCGCGCTCGGGGACAGCCTCCCGGCCGGCCTACGGCTCGGGTGAGGGGGCCGGGGCGGGGACGTAGGCCTCGCCCGGGGCGGTGACCACCGCGTCCTGCCCGCCCTGCGGCAGCGACTCGGTGCTGGAGGAGACGCCGGCAAACGCGGACGCCTCCTGCGCGGCAACGGCGGGGGCGGGGGCGGACGCCGCGGGCTGCTCGCCCTTGCGGGGGCGCGTGCCCGACTGGCTGCGGCAGGTGCGGCACCAGGGCTGGTTGCGGATGGCCCCGTCCGCCATCTTCCGCAGGCCGAACTGCGCGAGCGGCTTCATGGTGCGGCACTTGAGGCACATCAGCGTGATGAGGACCTCGTGGCCGTCCGAGTCGAACAGCGCCGTCTTGCGGCGCTTGCGCGGCTGGCGGGCCGGCTTCCCGGCGGACGGTGCCTCCGGCTGCGCACCGAGGGACGGCGTCACCTTGTAGAGCATGTCCCCTCCTCCGGGGGCCTTGGGTCTGGTGTATCAAAGACGACGGAAGGGCTGAAAATCGGCCTCCGGACGCCTTCTTGTCAAGGCGTTCAGTGCCGGTCCAGCAGGTCCCCGCTGGTGCACGCCGCCCCGTCCTCCACCAGCGTGGTGCGCCCCAGGGCAGGGGAGACGAGCGGGACGGCCCGGCGCGCCCAGTGGGCCACGAGCAGGTCGCGGAAGTTGTGCGCGCGGGTAAACCCCAGGTCGATTCGCCCGGCGGGCAGGGACTGCAACACCGGCCCCAGGCCGTCCCCGCCGCGCGCGAGGAAGTCCGGCATCACCACCCGGTACAGCTTGCCGGCCTCCGGTGCCTTGCCGCTCGCGAGCGTCCAGGCCTTGAGCCGGCCGGCGCCGGGGCAGCGGCTGAGCGTCACCTTCAGCCCGCTCTGCTGGAAGACGCCCTTGTGCGAGCCGTAGGCCGCGTGCAGCAGCCGCTTGAGCTCCTCCCCCGTCAACGTCACCGTGGCCACCGTGTTGTCGAACGGCAGCACGTTGTAGATGCCGCCGTAGGTGAGCGGCCCGGCGGGCAGGTCCGCGCGCAGGCCGCCGGGGTTGAGCAGCGCCACGTCCGCGCCGTCCGCCTCGCGCAGCGAGTCCGCGAAGAAGCTGCCGAGTGCGCTCTCCGCCTCGTAGTGGCGGCCGAGCGGCGCGGGCAGGGTCAGCCCCAGCTGCCGCTCCTCCTCCTTCTTAACGCGCGCGCGCGCGGGGGCCAGCAGGGCGTCCACCTCCACGTCCCGCACCACCGGGCGCCCGAGGAAGGTGGCCGGCACCATCTTCACCGTGGGCTGGGACTTCAGCCGCCGCTCCTCGCATGTGCGCAGCTGCTCGTCCACCTGCTCGCACAACGAGATGACCGGACGGATGACGGTCTTCTCCTTGAGGACCTTGTGCGTCACCGGGTCCACGAACAGGTCAATGGTGCCGAAGTACTTCCCCAGCCCCCACGTCTCGATGACGGGGGTGCCGCGCACGAAGTGGCCAATGGGGCCGTGGGTGTGGCCCGCCACCACCGCGTCCACGGTGCCCTCGGGCATGCCACCCAGCAGCTCGAACACCTCGCCGTGATCATCGCAGCTGGAGGTGTCGTGGGGGTTGCTGCAGTCTCCGCACTTGGTCCCCGCGTGGGCAATGACGATGATCACCTCCGCCCCGCGGGCGCGCAGGGACTTCGCCGCGTCCATGGCCTCCGGGGCGAGCGAGCCGAAGCGCAGCGAGGCCACGTTGACGGGGCTGGTGGTGTACGGGGTGGACGGGGTCACCAGCCCGAGGATGCCCACCTTCACCCCCTTCACCTCCACGAGCAAGGTGCCGTCGTTGCCCAGCCACGCGGGGCGGGCAGAGGTCTCCGCCTCGTAGATGTTGGCGGCGAGCAGCGGGAAGCGGGCCTGCTGCAGACGGGCCTTCAGCGCGCCGAAGGGGTCCTGCCCCGGCTGCGCCACGGAGACGGGGCCCTCGGGCCCGTAGTCGAACTCGTGGTTGCCAATGGCGGACGCGGTGTAGCCGAGCCGGTTGTACGCGTCGATGACGGGGGCGCCCTCCATCAGGTTGGCGGCGAGCGTCCCCTGGAAGAGATCTCCCCCGTCCAGCAGCAGCACGCCCCCGGGGTTGTCCGCGCGGAGGTTGGACAGGTACCCGGCCAGCACGGACAGTCCCCCCTCCTCCCACGTCACGCCCGAGGGGTGGGTGGTGACCTGCGGGAACATCCAGCCGTGGAGATCGTTGGTGCCCACCAGCGTCAGGCGCACGGGCTCCGGCGCGGCGGCGGGC
>VGRA01000382.1 GCA_016875515.1 Deltaproteobacteria bacterium
TTTCGCGAGGAGCTGTTCGGCCCGGTGGCCCAGTTGTTCCGGGTGAACTCCCTGGACGAAGCCTTGCGGCTCGCCAACGACTCGGACTTCGGGCTGGGCAGCTGCGTCTGGACGCGGGACGAGGCGGAGGCCACCCGGTGCATCCGGGAACTGGAGGCGGGGCTCACCTTCGTCAACGGTATGGTGGTGAGCGACCCGCGCATGCCGTTTGGCGGCGTGAAGCAGTCCGGCCACGGACGGGAGCTGGGGCCAGACGGCTTCTACGAGTTCGTCAACCGCAAGTCCGTGGTGGTGGCCGGCTGAGGCGCCCTGCAGGCCACAGGGCCCACCCCGCCCTCGGCCCCTGCCTCGCCCAGCCCCGAGGCCCGCCGGGAGGCGGTGGCCTTCTGCAGGCGCGGGCCTACGGCCCCGCGTGGTCCCACGCCGGCGCGTCGGATGCGAACTGCCCCACCCAGTCCCACGCCTTCACCCCGCCTGACACCACGTTGGGAGTGGAGCTCACCACGTGGGTGGTACCGCCCACGTAGAACGTCTTTGCATTCGCAGGCAGGTCCCCACGCAGGTTGATGAGCAGCGCCTCCAGCTCCGGTCCCGGGAGGGGCGCGTTGGGGTTCCCACCCAGGAAGAAGCGCACCGTCTGGTCCTGCAGGTAGCTCATGAGCGCATACCTCCGCGGCGACGCCATGAGCTCCAGCGCGCGCGTCCGCACCGCGGCAAGGCTGTCCCCGCACCCGGTGCAGCCCGGCGGGAACTCCGGCTTCCAGCGGTCCACGAACAGGGCATACGTCGCGTCGAACGCCATGGGCTGGACGAGCGGCCCCGCGTCGTCCAGCACGTCCACGCGGGCATTGGGGAACGCCTTCTGGAACCGCCACCCGTTCACCGTCACGCCGAAGCCGCCGGCGCTGATGCCCATCAGCCACACCTTGTCCGCGTCCGCGAAGGTGGGGGCCAGGCGCCGCAGGTAGGCGTCCAGGTTCCTCGCCCCCACGTGGTGGACGTCCGTGAAGCCGAGCGCGTTGTACGCGGACACGTTCGTCCCCGAGTGCAGGTCCCCGGTGCAGTACGGCACGTAGACGAAGCTGGCGTCCTTGAACGGGTTGTCGGCGCGCGTCCGGTCGAACAGCAGCTGCATGGCCGGGTGCTGCGCCTCGCCCAGCACGGTGGCCTCGCCCACCGTGTCCTTCATGTGCACCGCCGCGCCGAAGGCGCAGTACTGCGCCGTCCAGCAGGAGCCACCCCCCTGCAGGTACACCAGCACTTTCTTGCTCCGGTTCGTCAGGTTCACCGCCAGCCCCGTGGGCGTCCCGTTGGCGCAGCGGGACTCGGCGAACTCCACCCAGGTCCACGTCTCGTTGGCAGCGGTGATGGGGGCTCCTGCGTCCAGCGCGTAGGGCACCGGCAGGTCGAAGGGCCCTGCCCCCGCGTCGGGAGAGCCCGCGTCCTCCGCGGCCCCGTCGCCTCCACCGTCCTGCGCGCCGCCGCCGTCCGGGGAGTCACCCGGACTTGGCGGGGTGCCGCACGCGGCGGCGAGGGACAGAGAGGCGGCAAGCAGAAGGGAATGGAGGCGCATGGCGCCTTTCAACTTACGCGAAACGGCGCTGCAGTTCCGCGTTCACGAAGCGCTCAATCTCCTCCGCCGTGGAGAACTGCATGGCCTCGTCCAGCAGCCCCACCGCGTCCGCCCGGCTCACCCGGCGGAGGAACTGCTTCACCCCCGCAATCTGCCCGGCCGCCATGGACAGCTCGTCAAAGCCCATGGCCAGCAGCAGCAGCGTGTAGGCCGGCTCCCCCGCCATTTCGCCGCACATGGCCACCGGGATGCCGGCCTGCTTCGCCGCCTGGCAGATGTGGCGCAGCGAGCGCAGCACGGACAGGTGCAGCGGCTTGTAGAGGTACGCCACGTCCTGGTTCTGCCGGTCGATGGCGATGGAGTACTGGATGAGATCGTTGGTTCCGACGGAGAAGAAGTCCGCCTCCTGCGCCAGCCGGTCCGCAATCCACGCAGCCGACGGCGTCTCCACCATCACCCCCACCGGGATGCGCCCGCCCATCCGCACCCCTTCCCGCCCCAGCTCGCTGCGGCACGCCTCCAGCTCGCTCCGCGCCTCGCGCAGCTCCGACAGCCCGGACACCAGCGGGAACATGATGCGCAGGCTGCCGTAGATGGACGCGCGGAGCAGCGCCCGAAGCTGCGTGCGGAAGATGTCCCGGTGGGCCAGGCAGTAGCGGATGGCCCGAAGCCCCATGGCCGGGTTGTGCTCGCGCTCGCTGCGCTTCACCCCGCCCGGCACCTTGTCCCCGCCCAGGTCCAGGGTCCGGATGGTGACCGGCCGCCCCCCCATGGCCTCCAGCACCGCCTTGTAGGCCTCGAATTGCTCCTCCTCGTTGGGCGGTGCCTCGCGGTCCAGGAACATGAACTCGGTGCGGAACAGCCCAATCCCTTCCGCCCCGTGGGCCAGCAGGGAGGGAATCTCCTCGAGGAACTCCATGTTCCCCTTGAGCACCACCCGGAACCCGTCCAGGGAGGTGGCCTGCAGGTCCCGCGTCTGGAGCAGCGCGCGCTCCTCCGCCGCCCTCGCCGCCATGGTCTCCCGGAAGGTGGCCAGCGCCGCTTCCGGCGGGTTGACCAGCACCGTGCCACCCGTGCCGTCCAGCGCGAGCAGGTCCCCGGGCTTCACCTGCTCGGAGGCCCGCACCGCCCCCACCACCGCCGGCGTCTCGCGCGCCCGCGCCACGATGGCGGTGTGGGAGGTCTGCCCGCCCAGGTCCGTGACGAAGCCCACCACCCGGCCCGTCTTGAGCAGCACCGCGGTGTCCGCCGGGGACAAGTCGTGGGCGACGATGATGGCCCCCTCGGGGACCTCCACCTCCTCGTCCACCGCCTCGCCCACCAGGTTGCGGACCACGCGGTCCGCCACGAAGTCCAGGTCGCTCTTCCGCTCGCGGAAGTACTCGTCCTGGACGTTGTCGAACATGTGGCGCAGCTTCCGCACCACGCGCCGCACCGCCCACTCCGCGTTCACCCGGTCCCGTGCGACGAGCTTGCGCACCTCGTCCACAAACATGGGGTCCTGCAGCATCAGCCGGTGCGCCTCCAGGATGAGCGCGTGGTCGTGCGCGTCCCCGGTGGAGATGCGCGCCTTGACGTCCACCAACTGCGCGTCGGACCTCTCCAGCGCCTCCCGGAAGCGGAGCAACTCCGCCTCCACCTGGGACTCCTCCAGCCGGTTGCGCGGCGTGCGCACCTTGCGGCGGTCCATCAGGTAGGCCCGCCCCAGCGCCAGACCGGGGCTGCCACAGATGCCCGTCAGCACCAGGGGGGACTGGCCCATGCGGCTACTTCTCCTCGCCGAAGCGGTTGGCCACCAGCACCCGTATCTCCTCCAGGCACTCCGCCGCCCGCTCGCCCGTGCAGCGCACCGTGATGCGCATCCCCATGGCCGCCGCCAGCATCAGCACCCCCATGATGGACTTGCCGTTGACCCCCTGCCCCTCGCACTCCACATGAACCTCGCACGGGTAGCGGTTGGCCACCTTCACGAGCTGTGCGGCGGCCCGGGCGTGCAGCCCCAGTTGGTTGATGATGTCGAACGTGCCTTCCACCGCGTTGGCCATGACACCCTTCACTCTACAGGATTGCGCTCGCCGCCATGGCGAGGCATGCGGCGAGGAACAACGACACGGTGTGCGGCAGGCGCCGCCCCACCGCCCAGTAACCGGCCACCCCCAGCCCCACGCAGCCGGCCGCCAGCCACGGCCCCGCCGCCCCCGGCTGTTGCGCGCCGAACTGCACCGCCAGCCCCGCCGCCAGCCCCCCCGCGCACG
>VGRA01000383.1 GCA_016875515.1 Deltaproteobacteria bacterium
CCGCCCGGTGCCCGTCCTCGAGCGGGCCTCCCTGGAGGTGGCGCGCGGGGAGTTCCTCGCGGTGATGGGCCCGTCCGGCTCCGGAAAGTCCACCCTGCTGCAGCTGGTGGGGGGGCTGGACCTGGACTTCACGGGCGAGCTGGAGGTGGCGGGGCAGCGGCTGCGCGGGCTGGACGACCGGGCGCTGTCCCGCTTCCGCAACGCCTCCATTGGCTTCGTCTTCCAGTCCTTCCACCTGCTCCCGCACCTGGACGCGCGCGCCAACGTGGCGCTCCCCGCCCACTTCTCCGGCGAGGCCACCGCGGGGGACGCGGCGCGCGCGGAGGCGGCGCTGTCGAGGGTGGGGCTGGCAGGCAAGGCGCGGCGGCTGCCGGCACAGCTGTCCGGCGGCGAGCGCCAGCGGGTGGCGCTGGCGCGCGCCCTCTTCATGGCGCCGCCGCTGCTGCTGTGCGACGAGCCCACGGGGAACCTGGACGCCGGCTCGGGGGCGGAGGTGCGGGGGCTGCTCGGCGCGCTGCACGGGCAGGGGCAGACGCTCGTGGTGGTGACGCACGATCCGGCCATGGCGGCGGTGGCCAGCCGGTGCGTGCGGCTGGTGGGCGGCGCGCTGGTGGAGGTGCGTCCGTGAGCGCGGCGCGCTGGGCAGCGCTCGTGGCAGCGTCCCTGCGGCGGGAGCGCGCGGGGCCGTGGCTGTCTGCCCTGGGGGTGGCCATGGGGGTGGGGGCGCTCGTCTTCTTCGTGGGGCTGGGGCTGGGGCTCTCGCGCGTGCTGCGCGAGGAGGTGTTCCCCGTGGATGCGCGCCGGGTGGAGGTGGTCCCCCCGCCCGTGTCCCTGGGGGGCCTGCTCGCCCCGGCGAAGCTGGACGCGGACACGGTGGCGCGGCTCTCCGCGCTGCCCGGGGTGACGGCGGCCTACCGCAAGCTGGTGGTGCAGGTGCCCGCAGCCTGTTGGTACGACGGCGAGTTTTTTGGCCACCGGCTCCGCGCGGGCTTCGACGTGTACATGGTGGGGGTGGAGCCGGCGCTGGTGCGCAAGGACGTGGCGCCGGGGGAGTTCTCGGACGCGGGGCCGGGGGAGCCCGTGCCCGTGCTGGCCTCAACGCGGCTGCTGGAGATCTACAACAAGAGCTTCGCCCCCACGCGGAAGCTGCCGCGGCTGGGCAAGGACATGCTGGCGGGGTTCGAGTTCCCGGTGCAGCTGGGGCGCAGCTTCATGGCGCGCACGGAGGACTCGGTGCAGCAGGTGCGCGCCCGCGTGGTGGGCTTCTCGCCGGCCGCGCCGCTGGAAGGGGTGGCGGTGCCGCTGGCCACGGCGGAGCGGCTGCACCGCGAGCGGGGCGTGGGAACGGATGCCTTTACGTCGGTGGTGCTGGTGGCGGAGGATCCGGGGGCGGTGCCAGCCATCGCAGAGGGGATCCGGGAGATGGGGCTTCAGCTGGATGAGCGGGAGAAATCCGCGGCGGAGGCTGCCGGCGGCGCCGTGGCGGTGGTGACGGCGGCGCTGTCGCTGCTGTCGCTGCTGGTGTGCGCGCTGGCCGCGTTCAACATTGCCCACGCGAGCACGGCGGCGGTGCGGGCGCGGGAGCAGGAGATAGGCGTGCTGCGGGCGGTGGGGGCCACGCGCGCCGCCGTCCGGGCGCTGTTCCTCGGTGAGGCCGCGGTGGTGGGGTTGGGGGGCGGCGGACTGGGCACGGCGGCGGCGGTGGGGCTGGCGCGCGCCGCGGACCTGGCCGCCTCCCGCGGGCTGCCCGCCTTCCCGTTCAAGCCGGAGAGCTTCTTCCTCCTGCCGTGGCCGCTGCTGGCCGGCGGGGTGCTGCTGGGCGCGGCCGCAGCCGTGGCGGGGGCGTGGATTCCCAGCCGTGCGGCCGCCGCGGTGGACCCGGCGAGGACGCTCGCCGGATGAGCCCCGAGGCGAAGCGGGCATGGTGGGGCGGGGGCTTGAGCGCCGCGCTGCTGGCGTGGCTCTACGGCGGCGACCTCTCCGAGCACCTCCAGGCGCAGGGCGCGGAGGTGTACGCCGCCGTTGCTCCCCCGGACGTGGTGTTCGCGGGCGTGGTGCTGGCGGCGCTCGCCGTCTGCCTGGGGGCGGCCGGGTGGGGGCTGTGGAAGCGCCAGGGGCCGGCATGGAAGGGCTACCGGCTCCTGCCCATCCTGGCGGTGCTGGCGCTGTTCATGGACCTGTTCATGGTGCACGGCGAGGCGCAGCGGCTTCCGTCCCACGAGCGGCTCTCGGCGGCGCTGGACGCGTTCGCGGCGGAGGTGACGCTGAAGTCCACGCCGGAGGCGGTGCTGGCGGACCCCCAGGGGCTCGAGCAGCTGGCCCGAGGGCTGGGGCCGCCGGGGTACCTCGTCCGGGGCAAGCCGCTGGAGGCGTTCCGCGTAGAGGTGAAGACGGGGTGTGAGGGCCCTGCCGCGCCCGCGCCGGGGACCCCCGCCGGCACGCTCGTCTACTGCGTGGCACAGGACCGGATGCAGGCGTGGGTCACCGCGTCCGCGCTCGCCGCCGGGCGGCGGGCCGGCAGCCCGGAGCCCTTCACGCAAGGCGGGACGCTGGTGTCCGCGGTGGCCTCTACCCCGCCCCGCCCGCCGAAGACGGATCCCGAGACCGGGCTGCCCCTGGTGCCCTCGCAGGAAGGGGCAGACGCGGGGGGACCTGGCGCACCCGTCCCGGGGGCGTCCGCCTCGCCGGAAGGTGGAGCGGACCGGAAGATGGATTGACCCCCCGTCCCGAGGGTCACTACGCTTCTCGTCCCGTGTCCATCCCCTCGACCATCCCCCAAGGCCTGAAGCGGCAGCCGATTCCTTTTGGCAAGTACCTGCTGCTCGACCGAGTCAACGTCGGCGGCATGGCCGAGGTCTGGCGCGGGAAGGCCTTCGGGGCGGACGGTACGGACCGCATCCTCGCCATCAAGCGGATCCTGCCGAACATCGCGGAGGACGAAGAGTTCATCACGATGTTCATCGACGAGGCGAAGATCAGCGTCCAGCTGACGCACGACAACATCTGCCAGCTGCACGACCTGGGGAACATTGGCGGGAGCTACTTCATCGCCATGGAGTACATCCCCGGGAAGGATCTCCGGGCCATCTTCGACAAGTGCAAGAAGTCCAACGAGCTGCCGCCGGTGCCGCTCGTGTGCCACGCGGTGGCCCGGATGAGCGCGGGGCTGGACCACGCCCACCGCAAGAAGGACCTGCAGGGCAACGATCTCAACATCGTCCACCGGGACATCTCGCCGCAGAACTGCCTCGTCTCCTACGACGGCCTGGTGAAGGTCATCGACTTCGGCATTGCCAAGGCGGCCAACAAGGCCAGCCGGACGCAGGCGGGCATCCTCAAGGGCAAGTTCGGCTACATGGCGCCGGAGCAGATCCTCGGCGGGGACATTGACCGGCGCGCGGACGTGTTCGCCATTGGCGTGGTGCTGTGGGAGATGCTCACCACCCAGCGCCTGTTCGTTGGGGACAGCGACTTCGCGGTGCTGGAGAAGGTCCGCAAGGCAGACGTGCCGCCGCCCAGCAAGCACAACCCCCACGTCCCGCCGGAACTGGACCGCATCGCGCTCAAGGCGCTCGCCCGTGACCTGAACAACCGCTACCAGTACGCGAGCGAGCTGGAGCGGGACCTGGAGGCCTTCCTCTCCAGCACCGGCAGCGTCTTCGGCACCAAGGAGATGGCCGCCTTCATGAAGGCCACCTTCGCCGAGGAGGTGGAACGGGAGCGGCTGCGCACGGTGGAGTACGCGGCCATCAAGGCGCCGGAGGCCGCGGGCCGCACACCGGCCGGGCGCGCCCCCACGGGCTCCATGCCCGCGGTGCGCCCGGGG
>VGRA01000384.1 GCA_016875515.1 Deltaproteobacteria bacterium
GCACCTGCCTCAGGGACGCCTCCGCCTCCGCCAGCGCCCCGGTCTGCTCCTGTGCCGCGGCGAGCCGCAACCACGGCCCGGGCCCCGCCCCCGGCCGGGTGGCGAGCCAGCGCTCGTGCGTCAGCGCACACGGCCAGTCCCGGGCCTCCGCGCACAGCCCGGCCAGCCGTGCCCGTGCCTCGTCCAAGTCCTCGCGGAGCTCCAGCGCCCGCTCGAGCGCCGCGCGCGCCTCCCGCGCGTTGCCCTGCTCCAGGCTCGCGAGCGCCCACCACCACTGCGCGCGCGGGTTCTCCGGGGCGAGCGTCCGCGCCACATCCAACTCGTGCGCGGCCCGGTCCGGCTCGCGCCCCAGCACCAGCCGGAGGCGCCCTGACTCCAGCCGCGCGAGCGCCAGCGTCGGATGCTGCAGCGAGACCGCGTCCGCCACCTGGAGGGCCCCCTCTGCGTCACCGGTCGCCTCGCGGGCCTGCACCTCCGACAGCGTGGGAGCGGAGGCGAGCGTGAGCAGGAGGACCGTCGTGAACATGGGAGGGCGCTGATACCACGCGCCGTGGACTTCGCGGGGACCGTGACCTAAACGCCCTCCACGCCCCATGGATCGCCTGCGTCCGCTCGCGCTCGCCGCGCGCACCCACCTGCCCGTGCTCGGCGCCTTCGCGGTCATGGCCGTGGGGATGACGTGGCCTCTGGCGGCGAACCTGGGCACGCACACCATTGACGTGGGAGTAGACGACCCGCTGCTCTACACGCGCCTGCTGGATCACTTCCTCGCGTGGCTGGCCGGGAAACGGCCGGGGTTGATGGATGCCAACTTCTTCTGGCCCCACCCCGGCGCCCTCACCACGCACGACGCGTCGCTCGGCATCCTTTATAGCGCACTGCCGTTCCGCCCCTTCACGGGGGACCGGCTCGCGCTGGTCAACCTGGGGGTGATCCTCTCCTTCGCGCTCACCGGCCACGCGACCTGGCTGCTCACGCGCGCCCTGACCGGCAGCGCCCGCGCGGGCTGGTTGGCGGGCGCGGCGTTCGCCTTCTGCCTGTTCCGGCTGCACCAGGCGGATCATCTCAACGTGCTCCAGATGCAGTGGGGCGTGTACGCGCTCTACGCGCTGGTGATCCTCCGCCGCCGCCCCGGCCCGGCCACTGCCACCGCGCTCGCCTTGGCCATCTACCTCCACGGCTCCGCCGGGATGAACGTGGCGCTGTACTCGGTCTTTGCGCTCGTGCTCTTCGGCCTCTTCGTCCTGGCCAGCCGGGAGGAGGCGGCCCGCGGCCGGTTCCTCGCGTGGGCAGTGGGGGCATGCGTGGCCGCCGGCGCACTGCTCGCCCCCGTCTACGCCCCCTACCTGGAGGCCCAGCGCCGGACGGACATGGTGCGCGGGGAGGGCGAAGTGCAGGCCTACTCCGGAAACATCGTCCAACTCGCGGCGGCCCCCCGCTACAGCCGGGTACACGGGCCGGCCATGTCCGCACGCCTCGCGAACGAGAGCCTCACCTTCCCAGGCTGGACGGTGCTCGCCTTCGCGCTGCTCGGGACGTGGATCCCACTTGCCGCGGGACGTGGCGCCCGGGGAGCGGTCCTCGCGACGGCGGGCGTCCTGCTGCTGTGCGGCCTGGGCTGGGCGGGGTTGCACCAGCGGGGCATCGCGCTCGGCACGGTGGCGCTGCTCGCCGGGGCCGCCTCGCTGGCCGCCTGGAGCGGGCGGGCGCGCGAGGGGCTCGTGGCGCTGCTGTTGAGCGTGGCGCTGCTCTACCTCTTCGCCTCGCTCGGGCCCAACGTCCTTTGGAGGGAAGAGCGCCTCGGTCCGGGCATCTGGTCCTGGCTCACCGCCGTTCCGGGGTATGCCTCGGTCCGCACGCCGGCGCGGCTGATCTTCGAGACCTCCTTCGCGCTCGCGCTGCTCGCCGGGCTGGGGCTCCAGTCGCTCGGCGCGTGGATGCCGGGACGGGGCGCCGTGCTGGGCGTCTCGCTGGCCGCTGTCCTGGCGGTCCTCTACGAGTTCCACGCGGCTCCCCTCCCGCTGCGGAAGATGCCCGCACTCCGGGAGGCAAGCCCCGCGTATGCGTGGCTGGCCGGACAGCCCGGCCAGGGCGCCGTCCTGGAGCTGCCCGCCTTCCACGCCTACGAGCGGCCGCGCATGTTCCACGCCACGCTGCACGGCCGGCCCACCGTGGACGCCGAGAGCGGCTTCCGGCTGGCGGTCATGCAGTGGTTCGGTCCGGACGCCTTCCGCTCCGGAGAGGCGGTCCGTCACCTGGAGCGGCTGCGCGGCGCCGGGCTCGAGTTCGTCGTCCTCCACGTGGACCAGGCCCAGCGGATGACGCCGCGCTACCGCGAGCTGCTGCAGCTGGCCGGAGGCGAGCAAGTCCAACGGTTCCCACGGGAGGAGATCTGGCGCATGCCGGTGGCGGACTCTGCCGTGCCCCTGTCTCCCGGGGCCGTCTCGGCGGCGCTCGTCCCGGTGGATGCAGGCCCTGGGGGCTGGAATCTCGCCCTGCAGCTGGCGTCCCGCCGCGGCAGCCACGTCTTCGAGTACAGGCACCGCACCCTCCAGGTCCGGGTGAAGGAGGCCCCTTCCCTGCGTGCGGTCATCCCGCTCTCCCCGCCCCTGCTCGCCCCCGGCCAGGTGGAGACCCTCACCGCCCGCCTAATGGCGCAGGACCTCACCTTGCCGGCCGCGTGCACGCTGGAGGTGGTGGACGAGTCCGGACAGCTGTACGCCACCCGGCCCTGCCCGGGCACGATGGCGGAAGCCCCCTGCGGCATCGAGCAGCTCGGCGTGGCGCCCGCGGTGGACAACGTGCAGCGCGTGGCGGTCGCGCTGTCCACGCCCCCGGGCTCACGGGAGTACGTCCTCTCCGCCTGGGGAGAGGCGCCGGACCGGCCGCTGGTGGACCTCCGCGTCGCCAGCCCCCCGGAGGGTGGACTCCGGCTCGCAGAGCTGCCGCTCCCCGCGGTGCAGGGAGCCCCCATGCGGATCACGCTGCGCCATCCTGGCGCGGAGGCGCCCCTGTGCGAGGCGAGCTTCCCGGCAACGCCTCCGCCCGCTCCCTGACTAGGGTTCGCCCATCTGCATCAGGAACAGCCGCGCCTGGTGCTGGAGTGAGAACAGCAGCGCTGCCCCTGCCGCCAGAGGCTGGAGTCCCGGGGCACGCCGGAGCCATGCGGCCACTGCCAGCGTTACCGGGAAGAGCACCGAGACGTACCGGGTGAAAGGGAACGGCCGGTACAGGTAGACGAGGTGGGACCCGAGGAAGATCGCCACGTACAGCGCCTCCCGCCGCATCCCCTGGCCCCAACACCACGCCCCCGCTGCCACGGCGGTCCACGCGAAGAGCCACTCCTTATGGCCCGGGAGGAAGAGGTACTCGAGCACCCAGCCCTTCGGCGAGTCCCCCACAGGGACGTGGTGACGCAGCAATTCCGCCTGCCACGCGCGCGTGGCCTCCACGGGATCCGTGTGGACGACGAAGCGCAGCCACGCCGTCCAGCCCACCCAGGCGAACACCCACGCGGACACGGCCATGATCCGCCGCACGTTCCACATCCGCTGTGTCGCCATCCCCCAGGCCTCGGCCAGCAGCATGCCCAGGCCAAGGAAGAGCCCCATGTTTCGCGTCAGCACCGCGAGGCCGCACAGCAGCGAGCCGAGCCAGGGCCGGTCCCGCTGCCACGCCACCACCGCCCCCAACGACAGCGCGAGGAACAGCGACTCGGAGTACGCGGCGAAGAAGACGTCATGCCCCGGCCAGAACAGGAGCAGGAAGGTGACGAGCGCGGGCGAGGTGCCGGCAAGCCGTGGCTCCCCCGCCACCA
>VGRA01000385.1 GCA_016875515.1 Deltaproteobacteria bacterium
CCGCGGTGGGCGCCCTGCACAAGAAGCGCGAGATCGCCGAACTGCAGGAGGCGCTCAAGGGGATGGAGGAGCGCTACAACGAGGTCCTCACCCGCCACTACGCGCTGCAGAAGCAGATGCAGCAGGCGGAAGGCGTCTTGAAGGGGCTGGAGAAGAACCGGCACTCCGAGGAGCTGCGCGTCGCCACGGACGAGAAGGACCTGCACCGGGCGGGAGAGGAGCTGTCCCGGGCGCGCGAGCGGCTGCTCCAGCTGGAGTCCGAGCTGGGCGAGCAGGACACGCAGCTCGCAGCGCTTTCCTCCGAGGAGGAGACGAGCCGCGGGGAGGTGGCCCACGGGCAGGCGGACCGCGAGCAGCGCGAGGAACGGCTCCGGCAGATGGGGGCGGAGCTGGAGGCCCTCAAGTTGCGGCAGGAGGCGCTGTCTTCCGAGGTGACGTCCCTGCGCGTGAAGGCGGCGGCCGGCAGCGAGCGCGGCGAGGCGGCGCGCAAGGAATTGGAGTCCGCCCGGGCGCAGCTGGCCGAGGCCACGTCCCGGCTGGAGCGGGCCGAGGCGATTCTGGCCGAGTCTTCCGCCAAGGCCGCCGAGCTGTCCGCGCGCATTGCTAAGGGCGAGGAGCGGCTGGCCCAGCTGCCGTCTCTGGAGGGGGCGCGCGCGGAGCTGGAGGCGGCGCGCTCGGACTGGGAGGCGCGCAACGCCGAGGTGAAGGAGAAGGAGGCGGCGTTGAAGGACGTGCGCGGCCGCGTGGAAGGGCTGCTGCAGGGGGTGGGGGAGCTGCAGCTGCGGGGCAAGGAACTGGAGCTTGAGTCCGCGCACCTGGTGGAGCAGATGCGGGACCGCCACCAGGTGGAGCTGCCCGAGCAGCTGGACGCCTGGCGGGACAAGGAGGCGCTGGGGCCGGACGCGCTGGGCACCCTGCGCGAGCTGCGCGGCCAGCTGGAGCGCATGGGCGAGGTCAACCTCACCGCGCTGGACGAGCACGCGGAGCTGTCGCAGCGCTTCGAGTTCCTCGGCAAGCAGAAGACGGACCTCGAGCAGTCCATTGACCGGCTGCGGGAGGCCATTGCCAGGATCGACAAGACCTCGCGCGAGCGCTTCAAGGAGACGTTCGACGTGGTGAATGAGAAGTTCCAGGCGGTGTTCCCGCGGCTGTTCCGCGGCGGGCGCGCGCAGCTGGTGCTCACGGACGAGGGGGCCGGGCAGGAGCCGGGCGTGGAGATCGTCGCCCAGCCCCCGGGGAAGAAGCTGGCCGGGATGAACCTCATGTCCGGCGGCGAGAAGGCGCTGACGGCCGTGGCGCTCATTTTTGCCATCTTCCTCATCAAGCCCACCCCGTTCTGCCTCCTGGACGAGGTGGACGCGCCGCTGGATGAGGGCAACGTGGGCCGCTACAACGACATGGTGAAGGAGCTGAGCTTGGTCAGCCAGTTCATCCTGATCACCCACAACAAGCAGACCATGGAGATTGCCGACCTGCTCTACGGCGTCACCATGCAGGAGCCGGGGTGCAGCAAGCTGGTGTCCGTGGATATGAAGAAGGCGTCCGCGGCCAACGAGGACACGCAGGTCGCGTAGGACGGGGGGCCTTCCCAGCCGGGCGGCCCGTCCCGCTACAGGCCGTCCGCGTTCTTGAGATCTTTCAGCCGCAGGCCGTTTTTCTTGAGCAGCCGGTAGAGGCTCTGCATGGACAGGCCGGTCTTCTCCTCGGCCACCTGGATGTCGTAGCCGGAGGCCTTCATCACCTCCGCGAGGTACACGCGCTCGAAGTCCGCGAGCACCCGGTCCTGGGCCTCGTGGTAGCGCAGACCGGACAGCACCGCCCCCAGGGATTTCCCGCGGGACTCGCCTCGGGCCGGCGCGGCGCCCAGGAAGTCCAGCCACCCGGTGCCGTCCGTCTCCTCCGCCAACCCGGCGCGCTCCACCACGTTGCGCAGCTCCCGGACGTTGCCCGGCCAGTCGTACTGCTCGAACAGCGAGAGCGCCTGGGGGAAGAGGGACGGGGCGCGCCCCACCTTCTCGCCGAGGTGCCGGGCGAGCAGTCCCAGGTCCTGCTTGTGGGTGCGGAGTGCCGGCAGCCGCACCCGCGCCTGCGCGAGCCGGAAGTAGAGGTCCGCGCGGAACCGGCCCTGGCGGATCTCCTCCTCCAGGTTCTTCGCCGTGCTGGCGAGGATGCGCGCGTCCACCGGCAGGTGCCCGCCGCCCTCCGGGTGCGGCGCCTCGCGCGTCTCCAGCACGCGCAACAGGCGCGGCTGCAGCTCGGCCCGCAGCTCGCCCACTTCGTCCAGCAGCACGGTGCCTCCGCTCGCCAGCTCGAAGACGCCCGGCTGCCCCGGACGACCGAAGAGGACCGCCTCCAGGTTGGCCTCGCTCAGGCCGGTGCAGTCCACCACCCGGAACGGGCCATTCCTCCGCGCCGAGTGGCCGTGGATGGCGCGCGCGGCCAGCTCCTTGCCGGTGCCCGTCTCGCCTTCCAGGAGCACGTACCCCTCGTCCCGGGAGCGCCGGCGCAGATCGGCGAACAGCACGCGCATGGGCTCGCTGCCGCCCACCAGCTCGCCGAAGCGCTCGCCCCCCAGCGCCTCCACCAGGGTGGGCTGCCCCTCGCGCCGCAGCACCAGGCGCGTGTTGCCCAGTGCGAGCGTTTCGCCGGGCGCCATGAAGGACTGGACCACGCGCCTCCCCTCCAGCAGGCAGCCGTTGCGACTCCCCACGTCCCGCACCAGCAGCCCTTCGGCCGTGCGCTCCACCTCCACGTGGCGGCGGCTGACGGTGGGATCTCCCAGCACCAGGTCGTTGCCGGGATCCGTTCCCACCCGCAGCAGCGCCCCCAGCGTCCGGGCGGAGCGCCCCCTGTCCGGCCCCGAGGTCACTTCCAGCAGCCAGCCGTGCACGGACAGCTGTGCGTCCTGGTACGGGACGGCGGGGAGGGACAGCGTCACGTCGGGAGAAGCGGGCATGGGGACAGGCCTCCTCTTGCCGCGCCGTTGCAACCGGCGGGCTCACCTGTCTAGGAGGGGAGGGTCATGACCGGCAAGCCCAACCAGCGGCGCAACGTGCGGGTGCTCTGCAACCTGCCCGCGGAAGCACTCGGGCCCCGGGGCCCCATCCGCGGCACCTGCCGCAACCTCTCCCAGGGCGGGCAGTTCTTGGTGGGCGGGCCGTTCACCGTGGGCAGGAGCGTGGAGTTCACCGTGCAGCTGCCCAACGGGCCGTTGCGGGCGCTGTGCGAGGTGCGGTACCCCCACGCCTACCCGGAAGGGGCCGGCGTGGGGGGCCGCTTCGAGCGGATGGACCGCGAGGACTTCACCCGCCTGTTGGACTTCCTGGGCGTGCCCGAGAGCAGCGTCACCTGAGCGGTCAGCCCACGGCCGTGTCCGGCGCCTCGGCGAGCAGCCGGTCCAGTTCCCCGCGGCCGTCCAGCAGGGCCAGGTCCGAGTAGCCGCCCACGTGCAGCGCGCCGATGAAAATCTGCGGCACCGTGCGCTGGCCGCCGCTCAGCTCCACCAGGCGGGCGCGCGCGGCGTCGTCCCCGGTGACGTCAATCTCCTCGAACATCACTCCCTTGGCGCGGAGCAACTCCTTCGCGCGCGTGCAGTAGGGGCAGTACGTGGTGGTGTAGACGCGGGTAACATTCATGGCGGCCAAGGTTAATACGCAGGCATGTCGCTCGCAGGGAAGCTCTCCCGGCTGCCTCCTCAACCTTGTCCCGGGGCGAGAGCCGGCGCTGCAAGAACTGCATCCCCTCGCCGGAGAGCTGCCGCAGCTGCTCGGATTCCCCGTCGAAGAACGCGGCCAGCCTGCTGTCG
>VGRA01000386.1 GCA_016875515.1 Deltaproteobacteria bacterium
AGGTGTGCAGCGGCACCCCCTCCGTGGAGGTGAGTGGCGGCGCCACCTCCACCGCCAACCCGCTGCGCCCCCGCAGCGACTCGCTCGGGGACATCTCCGTCGCGGCCACCTTCGAGGCCACCCGCGCCCCGGGTACCGCGAGCGCCACCGCCAGCGGGGCGGGCATTGCCGCCCCCATCGTGGTGCCGCTGTCCTCGGGCGGCGGCCCGCTGTCGGTAACCATCCGGAACGTCCCTGCCGGCGCGAACCGCTGGACGCAAGCGGACACCACCGGACGGGGGGACGGGTTCAACGCCGCCCACCTGGGCCGGCTGACCATCAACTGAGGGTCGGCGACTCCCGGGGCGCGGTGCCCGGCCTTGCGCGCCCCGCCGGGTTGCGTGGGGCAGGGTGAGGCTGATAGGAACCCATCCGGTGTTCTTACTCTGCCAGCTCGTCCGGATGCGGTGGCTCTCCGCGGTGTTCGCGGCGCTGCTCTGCTTTCCCGCGGCCTGGTTGCCGGCAGGGAACGGGGTGGGCCTGTCCCCGAACCGGCCGGTGTCCCAGACGGCGGTCGAGGAAGAGGGAGTCGGCCTTGAGGGGGACAGTGCCGTCTCCCCAGCGGGGCTCGCCCGCCGGTCGCTCGGTCGGTCAGTCCATCCCCGCCGTTTCCGTGCGCGCCGCTCCGGGCGGCAGCCCGCCTGCGGGGCGTCGACTCACCCTGACTCGCGTGAGGTGCCGCGTCCGGCCTTCCGCGAGCCGCGGCACGTGGTACCGCGCTACGGCGAGTAGCGCCTCCGAAGCCCAACCCCGCAGCGTTCGCCGCGGCACCAGCCACGCGCCCTCCGCATGAGGCGCGCGGCGCGTGCGCTCGGCCGGTTCCGCCCCTTCCCGCGTCCCCCCAACCGCCCCGTCCGGGGTGCATCGAGCACGTCATGCAGACCTTACAGCCCTCGCCTCTCCGCAGCCTCAAGCAGGATCTCCCGGCCGGCCTGGTCGTCTTCCTCGTCGCGGTTCCGCTTTGCCTGGGCATCGCGCAGGCGTCCGGCGCCCCCCTGCTGTCCGGCCTTCTCGCCGGCATAATCGGGGGCGTGGTGGTCGGGCTGCTCAGCAAGTCACCGCTGAGCGTGTGCGGTCCAACAGCCGGGCTGGCGGTCATCGTCGCGAGCGGCATCCAGGGGCTCGGGTTCCGCGCCGTCCTGCTCGCCACGGTGTTTGGCGGCCTGCTTCAGCTGCTGCTCGGGATCTTCCGGCTGGGGGTCATTGCCCACTACTTCCCGAGTGCCGTCATCAAGGGGATACTCGCTGCCATCGGCATCCTGATCGCGATGAAGCAGGTGCCGCACGCGGTGGGTTACCTCCGGCCGGAGGCAGGGGCACCCGCCGCGCCGCTGCTCGAGCGCATCTCCATGGGTCCGGTGGCGCTCACCGCGCTGTGCTCGCTTGCCTACGTGGCGTGGCCGAGGCTGCAGCGGGGCTGGTTGACTTGGATCCCCACGCCGCTCGCGGCGGCCGTGCTGGGCGGGGTGGGCGCGGCGCTGCTTCCCCGCATCTGGGCCGGGGCCGCGCTGGCGCCCTCGCAGCTGGTGGCCCTGCCCCGGTTCGAGGGGCTCTCCAGCGTCACCGCCGCGGTGATCACCCCGGACGTCTCGCGCTGGTCGGATCCGGCGGTGTGGATCACCGCGGTGACGATCTGCATCGTGGCAAGCATCGAGACGCTGCTGTCGGTGGAGGCGGTGGACCGGCTGGATCCCCACAAGCGGGTCTCCCCGCCCAACCGCGAGCTGGTCGCGCTGGGCGTGGGCAACGTGCTGTCCGGCCTGGTCGGCGGGTTGCCGGTGGTCTCCGTCATCGTCCGGTCCTCCGCCAACGTGCAGGCTGGCGGGCAGACCCAGGTGTCGACCATCTTCCACGGGCTTCTCCTCCTCATGGGCGTGCTGCTGCTCTCGCCCCTGCTCAACGCCGTGCCGCTCGCGGCGCTCGCCGTGGTGCTGATCGTCGTGGGTGTCAGGCAGTCACCGCTGTCCCTGTGGCGGAACACGTGGCGGGCGGGCCCAACGCAGTTCATCCCCTTCGCGGTCACCGTGCTCGCGGTGGTGGGGACGGACCTGCTGAAGGGGACACTGATCGGCGTGGCGGTGGGGACGTTCTTCGCCATCCGCCGGCAACAGCAGAATGCCGTGGTCGTCACCCATGAGGTTGACACCGTGACGGTCCGCTTCACCAAGGACATCACCTTCCTCCAGAAGGCCCAGCTGAAGGAGGCGCTGCGGGAGATCCCGGACGGCAAGCGCGTGGTGCTTGACCGCTCCGTCGTGGACTTCGTGGACGACGACATCGAAGAGCTGCTCGCCGAGTTCTCCGGCAATGCGCGTAGCCGGAACCTCACGGTCCACGAGCCGCTGCCGGCAGCGGCCCTTGTCCGGCGCGCCCTGCTGGTCCCCGGGGCCCACTGATCTTTCCTTTCCACCCTCCTCTACCCCTTCACCCTCCTCCTCTCGAAAGACACTCCCCTCCACGAGCCCCCACACCCCCGAACTCGCCCAGCAGCTCCTCTCCCAGAACCGCCAGTGGGCCACCTCCATGAAGCAGCAGGACCCGGAGTTCTTCTCCCGGGTCACCGGGGCCAGAGCCCGCGCTTCCTGTGGATTGGCTGCTCTGGCTGTCGCGTCCTTGCGGACACCATCACCGGCACCAAGCCCGGGCAGATGTTCATCCACCGCAACATCGCCAACACCGTGGTGCACACGGACTTAAACCTGCTGAGTGTGCTGACATACGCGATGGAGGTGCTGGAGGCGGAGCACGCCATCGCCTGCGGCCACGCCGAGTGCGGCGGCGCGCGCGCGGCCATGTCCCCGCAGGACCTGGACCAGTTCAACCACTGGCTGCGGAACATCAAGGGCGTCTGCGCGGCGCACTGCGAGGAGCTTCAGGCCATGCCCTCCGTGCAGGACCGCGGGTACCGCCTCCTCGAGCTCCACGCCATGGAGCAGGTGAAGAAGCTGGCGGCGACCGCCATCATCCAGCGCGCCTGGGCCAAGCGCCGCGGCCCCCGGCTGCACGCGGTGCAGTCCATGGCCCCGGACAGCCCGGTACCGGCCCCTTACGCGCTCAGCCTCTGAGCGTCTTGCGCCTGCGCGCGGCCCACCACGCGCAGGCGAGCCAGGCCACGGGCGGGAGCGGGACGGAGGCGCAGCTGCGGGCCCGGACGGACTGGGGGCTGCCGACTGTCTCCTCCCTGCCCCCCGCGAGGGCCACCGCCAGCTCCGCCGAAGGACACGGGCACTCGAGCGGAGCGCCCGAGGGTCCTGCCAGCGTGAAGCGCTCGCGGACGTCCCTGCTTCCCGCGGCGAGCGCCACCGGGAACCGGAAGACGGCCACCTCGCCGGGGCCGACCTCCCGGTCCAGCACGGAGGCCCCGTCCACGTTGGGCCAACCCGTGCGCGGCGCCAGCGGGCTCGCGCCCCCGGAGTCCAGCGCGGCGGGGCGGAGGAAGAGCTCTCCGGCCCGCTACGGCGCGCGCCCCACGTTGCGGAAGGACAGCCACACCTCTCCTGCCTGGCTGGCGGCGAGCGCCCGCGGCCACGCGCCGTCCACCCACTCGGCAGCCAGCGGCGGCGGCGGGGTACCGGTGGCCAGCGGCGCGCCGTCGTCCACCACACCGTCACAGTCCTCGTCCAGGCCGTCACGCACCTCCGGGCGGGGCTGCACCCACCCCACGCACGACAGGGTTCCCTCCATGCAGCGGACGCGCCCCGCCCGGCACGCCCCCACGAGGCCCGTCTCACACGTGACGCGGAAGACGAGCCGCCCTGCCGCG
>VGRA01000387.1 GCA_016875515.1 Deltaproteobacteria bacterium
GCCGGAGCTGCTCTCGTTCGAGGAGATCGCCCGCGTGGTGGCGCGCTTTCTGGAGCTGGGCGTGGAGAAGGTGCGCATCACCGGAGGAGAGCCGCTGGTCCGCAAGGATGTGGTGGAGCTGGTGGCGCTGCTGGACGGATTGCACGTTCCTGCGCTGGCCATGACCACCAACGGCGTGCTGCTGGAGGCACACGCGGCCGGGCTGCGGCGGGCGGGGCTCCAACAGCTCACCGTGAGCCTGGACACCCTCTCCGCCGAGCGGTTTGCCGCGCTCACCCGGCGGGACCAGCACGCGCAGGTGCTGGCCGGGCTGGACGCGGCCGCGGCGGCGGGCTTCCCGGCGCTGAAGCTCGACACCGTGCTCATGCGCGGGGTGAACGACGACGAGGTGGTGCCGCTGCTCGAGTTCGCCGCTCAGCGCGGCGCGGAGCTGCGCTTCATCGAGTACATGGACGTGGGCGGCGCCACCCACTGGCGCGCGGACCAGGTGGTGTCCCGGGCGGAGATCCTCTCGCGGCTCACCGCCCACCACGGCGTGGCGCCCGAGCCCCTGCCGGGCCGCGGGAGCGCCCCGGCCGAGCGGTTCCGGCTGCACACGGGGCAGCGCTTCGGGATCATCGCCTCCACGACGCAGCCGTTCTGCGGGGCGTGTGACCGCGCCCGGCTGACGGCAGACGGCCAGCTGCTTTCCTGTCTCTACGCCACCGCGGGGCTGGATCTCCGGGCGCTCGTCCGCGCAGGCGTGGACGACGTGGCCCTGCGCGACGCCATTTCCAGCGCCTGGCAGCAGCGGCGGGACCGTGGCGCGGAGGAGCGGCTGTGGCTGGCCCAGGCGCGGGGACCGCTGCGGACCGCGGCAGAGCTCCAGGGTGAGCCCCACCTGGAGATGCACCGGCGCGGCGGGTGACACGCCGGCAAGTATAGTGTCGGTCCATGAACCCTGCGGCGCGCCGGCTGCCCATCACCCTCGCGCGCGGAGGCGAGCTGTTCCCCGCGGAGGATGTCGTCGCGGTGGAAGCGCCGTTGGAGATCCGGCTGGGAGGCAAGGCGCTCACCGTGACCATGCGGACGCCCGGTCATGACGCCGAGCTCGCGGTGGGGTTCCTGGTGTCGGAAGGCGTGCTCCGCAAGGGGGACGACCTCACAGCCCCCCCGGTCCCGGATGCGCTCTCGCCGGACGTCCTCCACGTCCAGCTGCGGGACGGTGTGACCGCGGACACCCGCCGCGCCGAGCGGGGTTTCACCACCACCTCGGCCTGCGGGGCGTGCGGCAAGGACTCGCTGGAGTCGTTGTCCCTGCCGGCCTGCCCGCCCATCACGGGGGACTCGCCCCAGGTCTCTCCCTCTCTGTTGTTGTCGCTGCCGGCGAAGCTGCGGGCCGAGCAGGCGACGTTCGAGGCCACCGGCGGGCTGCACGCCACCGGGCTGTTCACCGGCGCGGGAGAGCTGGTGCGGGTCCGGGAGGACGTGGGCCGCCACAACGCGTTCGACAAGGTGATTGGAGCGGCGCTGCTCGCCGGGGAGCTGCCCTTGAACGGCTGCGTGGCCGTGGTGAGCGGACGCGCCAGCTTCGAGCTCGTCCAGAAGGCGGCCATGGCCGGCATTCCCGTGCTGGCCGCGGTGGGGGCGCCGTCCAGCCTCGCCGTGGAGCTGGCGCAGCGCCAGGGCATCACGCTGGCCGGCTTCCTGAGGGACGGCCGCTTCAACCTCTACTCGCACCCGGAGCGGATCACGCCATGACCAGACCGCAGGTGACTGCCGGGGGACCGGCTGCAGTTGCATCCGCCATGAACCACGCCGTCCGGCGCATGGGGGTGCTCAAGGCGTTCAACGCCCTGCGGACCGTCAACCAGTTCGACGGGTTCGACTGCCCGGGCTGCGCCTGGCCGGACCCGGACACCCACCGCAGCGCGGCGGAGTTTTGCGAGAACGGCGCCAAGGCGGTGGCGGATGAGGCCATGACCGGCCTGCTGGACGCGGCCTGGTTCGCGGCCCACCCGGTGGCGGCACTGCTGAAGAAGGACGAGTTCTGGCTGGGGCAGCAGGGGCGGATTGCCCAGCCCCTGGTGCGGCGCGCCGGCGCCACGCACTACACCCCGCTCTCCTGGGACGAGGCATTTGCGCTGGTTGCAAGAACGCTCAACGGCCTGCCCTCCCCGGACGCGGCCGCCTTCTACACCTCGGGGCGGACCAGCAACGAGGCGGCGTTCCTGTACCAGCTGTTCGTCCGGATGTACGGGACCAACAACCTGCCGGACTGCTCCAACCTGTGTCACGAGAGCAGCGGGGTGGCGCTGAAGGAGACGCTGGGGGTGGGCAAGGGGACGGTCACCTTGTCCGACTTTGCCCACGCCGACTGCATCCTGGTGATCGGCCAGAACCCGGGGACGAACCACCCGCGGATGTTGACCACGCTGCAGGCGGCGGCGCGGCGGGGCTGCCGGATCATCAGCATCAACCCGCTGCCCGAGGCGGGGCTCACCTCCTTCAAGAACCCGCAGGAGGTGTCCGGCTGGGTTGGGCGCGCCACGCCGCTCGCCACGCACCACCTCCCGGTGCGCATCAACGGCGACGTGGCGCTGCTCAAGGGGCTGGCGAAGGAGGTGCTGGCCGCGGAGGCCGAGGCGCCGGGGGCGGTGCTGGACGCCGCGTTCGTCCGCGAGCACACCGTGGGGTTCGAGCCCTGGCGCGGGGCGCTCGAGCAGGTGACGTGGGAGGAGATCGAGCGGGAGAGCGGCGTCCCCGCGGCTGCCATCCGGGAGGTGGGGCGGGGGGTGGCCTCCTCCAGGCGCGTCATCGCCTGCTGGGCCATGGGGCTCACGCAGCACGAGAACGCGGTGGGGAACATCCAGGAGATCGTGAACCTGCTGCTGCTGGGGGGGCACCTCGGGCGCCAGGGGGCGGGGGTGTGCCCGGTCCGCGGCCACAGCAACGTCCAGGGCGACCGGACCATGGGCATCTACGAGAAGCCCGCGGAGGCCTTCCTGGACGCGCTCGGGAAGGAGTTCCGGTTCACCCCGCCCCGGCGCCACGGCCTGGACGTGGTGGATTCCATCCGCGCCATGCTGCGCGGCGAGGTGAAGGTGCTGTTCGCGGTGGGGGGGAACTTCCTCTCGGCCTCGCCGGACACGGAGGCCACGGCGCGGGCGCTCGGGAAGTGCGCGTTGACGGTGCAAGTGGCCACCAAGCTGAACCGATCCCACCTGGTCACCGGCGAGGTGGGGCTGCTGCTCCCGTGCCTCGGGCGGACGGAGCAGGACGTGCAGGCCGCTGGGCCGCAGTTCGTGACGGTGGAGAACTCCATGGGGGTCGTCACGGCGTCCCGTGGGCGGTTGGCGCCGGTGTCCCCGGAGCTCCGCAGCGAGGTGGCCATCATCGCCGGGGTGGCGGAGGCCACGCTCGGCTCCGGCAAGATGAAGTGGCAGGAGCTGGCCGGGGACTACGGGCGCATCCGCGAGCACGTCTCGCGCGTGGTGCCGGGGTTCGAGGGGTTCTCGGAGCGGGCGCTGAAGCCGGGAGGCTTCTACCTTCCCAACGCCGTGCGGGACGAGCGGCGGTTCGACACCGCCCCGGGCAAGGCGGTCTTCACGGTGCACCCGGTGCCCCGGACGGCGCCGCCCGAGGGGCGGTTCGTGATGATGACCATCCGGACGCATGACCAGTACAACACCACCGTGTACGGGATGCAGGACCGCTACCGCGGCGTGGCGGACCAGCGGCGGGTGGTGCTCATGAACGAGCACGATCTCGCGTTCCTCGGGTTGGCCGAAGGCGCGCAGGTGGACCTGTACAGCCACTTTC
>VGRA01000388.1 GCA_016875515.1 Deltaproteobacteria bacterium
GGCGGCGGGGAGGCTTCGGGGAGCGGAGTTCCTCGGTGGAGGCCCCCGCTTCCTCCGGGAGGACCACGGGGGCGTCCCGCACGGCGGAGGGATCCAGGAACAGCAGCCGGATGCCGCCCACCTCCACCTCGTCCTGGTCCGCGAGCGTGGCCCGGGTGGCCTTCTTCCGGTTGACCTTGATGCCGTTGCGGCTGCCCAGATCCTCCACGTGGACGCCGGCCATGTCCCGGCGGAACTTCACGTGGCGGCGGCTGACGAGGTCGTCCTTGAGGACGATGTCCACGTCGTCCTCGCGCCCCGCCACCAACTCCTGCGCCTCCTCGATGGGGAACTTCTGCCCCTCGCGCGGGCCGTTCATCACCCGGAAGTAGGGGCTCTCGGCGTCTGCGCCCAGGCCCCGCAGGGCGTCCTTCACCACCGCCTTGGCCAGGAACGAGGTCTTGTGGGCGCGTCCCTCGGTGGACTGGGGCCTCGCGTCTGCCACCCGAACGAAGGTGATGTCGAACTGCGCCACGGCGATCACGTCCCCGTTGCGCAGCAGCCGCTTCTCCCCCTTGGGGAGGGCCTTGCCGTTCACCTGCGTGCCGAAGGCGCTGCCCAGGTCCTCGATGAAGGTGAGCGCGCCGTCGAGGGAGATCTTCGCGTGCTGGCGGGAGACCGCGGTCTGGGAGAGGACCAGGTGGCACGCCTTGTCCCGGCCGACGAGCACCTCCTCCTCGTCCAGCACCAGCTCCCGGGCCTTTTCGGCGCCACCCGCCTCGTTGCGCGGGCGCACCACCAGTCGGATGCCCATGCCCCTAGTACGCGCCCTCCGCCAGGTGGCGCTCGCAGGTGGACATCTCCTCCGGGAACTCCTCGGAGTTGGCGAACTTCACGAAGTTCTGGCACGCCACGCGCGCCTCCTTGTCCTTGTGCGCCTCTCGGAAGAGCAGGAACAGCCCGTAGTGGCACCCGGCGAAGCGCTCGTCCTTCTTGACGCACTTCTTGTAGGTGCGCTCCTCCTCGTTGAGCAGCCCCTTCTCCCGGTATTGCAGGGCCAGCTGGTACAGCCCCGCGGCGTTGTCCGAGGCCACTGCGTTCTGCTTTGCCTCTTTCACCACCGGGTCCACCAGCGCGCACTTGCGTGCCACGATGGCGGCGTTGTTCCGGCACTGTGGGTGGTTGGGGTTGGCCTCGATGCAGGAGGTGTAGGCGTCCTTGGACTCGCAGAACCTCCCCTGCTCGCTGCGCACGTTTCCCAGCGTGAGCCACGCGTCTGCGTAGTCCGGGGCCAGCTGCACCGCGCGCTCGCAGGAGAGGGCCGCCTCGTCCATCTGGTCCTCGTTGAAGAGCACCCCGCAGAGCGTGTGGTGCGGGTCCGCCAGGTTTGGGTTGATGGCAATGATGGTGCGCAGCTCCTTCTTGGCTTTCTCCTCCTGCTTCAGCCCGATGAAGGCGAGCGAGAGGTTGTAGCGGGCCTCGGTGTAGTCCGGGTTCACCTTGAGCGCGCGCTGGAAGCTGTCGTGCGCCTTCCCGTATTCCCGGTCCTGGTAATAGACGAACCCCAGGTTGTTGTAGGCCTGCGCCTGCTCCTGGTTGTACCGGAGTGCCTTGATGAAGTGCTCCTTGGCCACGGCGTTCTGGTTCCGCCGCAGCGCGATGAGCCCCTTGTTCACCCAGAGGTCCGCGTACTGCGGGGAGAACTGCAGCCCCAGATCGCAGTAGACCTCGGCGCGGGTGAGTTCCCCCTCGGCCAGGGTCCGCGTGCACAGCTCGTTGTTCTCGAGCGCCCGCGGGTGGACGGGGGGGGCCGCCAGGCAGCCGGCGAGGCAGAGGGCGAGCAGGGGGCGGGCAGGGCGCAACATAAACGTGCCCCGGAGTGTAGCCCCCGGCAGCGCGCGGGATCCAAGGAGTTTCCACGGCTTGCCCGCGGCGGCCCGGGTTAGACTGCACATCCATGCGTTCCTTCGTCCTGCTCGCCGCGTTCGCTGCCGCCTTCCTGGGCGCCCCCGAGGCCCGGGCCCAGTTCGCCAACCGCTCGCTCGGCGTGTCGGCGGGGTACATGCGGCTCAACATCAACAACCTGGACTGGGGCATCCCCATCGGGGTGGATGCGTCGGTCTACATCGAGAACCACTTCGACCTGGTGTTCCACGCCTACGGAATGGTGCTGAACGACACCGCGGAGCAGAAGCAGTTCGTGGGGGTGTACGGCGCCACCGGCGTCCGGTACCTGTTCAACGAGGAGGGGGTGCGCCCCTACGCGGGGGTGGACCTGGGCTACTTCCAGACCTTCATGCGGGCCACCAACGCCAACCTGGTGGGGCTCACGCCCAACCTGGGCGTGGAGTGGATGGCCGGGGACACCTGGAGCGTGGGCGCCCGCGGCCAGTACACGGTCTATTACATGCTGAACCAGGACGTGCAGTCCTCGCTGGGACTGCACGTGCAGCTGTCCACCTGGTTCTGAGACGGCCCTGCGCCCTACAGCTCCTCGAGGAACTCGTCATTGTAGGTGTACCGGGAGAGCCGCTTCACCAGCGCCTCCATGGCCTCCACCGGCTTCACGTTGAACAACATCCCGCGCAGCTTCTTCACCTTCTCGTACTCCTTGAGGGTGAAGAGCTTCTCCTCCTTGCGGGTGCCGGACTGGGGGATGTTGACGGCGGGGAAGATGCGCTTCTCCGCGAGCAGGCGGTCCAGGGTGACCTCCGAGTTACCGGTTCCCTTGAACTCCTCGAAGATGACCTCGTCCATGCGGCTGCCGGTGTCGATGAGCGCCGTGCCGATGATGGTGAGCGAGCCGCCCTCCTCCGTCTCCCGGGCCGCGCCGAACAGCCGCTTGGGGCGCTCGAGCGCGCGGCTGTCCATGCCGCCCGTCATGGTGCGGCCGGAGGAGTCCACCTCCTTGTTGTAGGCGCGGGCCAGGCGGGTGATGGAGTCCATGAGGATCATCACGTCCTTGCCCTGCTCCACCAGGCGGCGGGCGCGCTCCAGCGCCATCTCCGCCACCTGCAGGTGGTCACCGGTGGGGCGGTCGTTGGAGGAGGCGAGCACCTCCGCCTTGATGCTGCGGCGCATGTCGGTGACTTCCTCGGGGCGCTCGTCGATGAGCAGCACCATGAGGTGGATCTCCGGGTGGTTCGTCAGCACCGCCTGGGCAATCCGCTGCAGCATGATGGTCTTGCCCGTCTTGGGCGGCGCCACGATGAGGGCGCGCTGCCCCTTGCCCAGGGGCGCCACCACGTCCAGCACCCGCGCCACCATCTCCTTGTGGCCGTGCTCCAGCTTGATGCGCTCGGTGGGATCCACCGAGGTGAGATCCTGGAAGTGCGGCAGCCGAGCGGCCTGCTCGGGGCGAAGTCCGTCCACCGAGTCCACCCGCTGCACGAGCCCCTTGTTCCCGCGCCCCTGCGCCTGGCCGACCACCAGCTGGCCCGGGCGAAGCCGGAGCTTGTTCACCAGGTTCTTGGGGATCTCCGGGTCGTCCGGCTTGGGGAGGTAGCTGTGCCGGGCCTGCCGGAGGAAGGCGTTCTGCCCCTTCACGTCCGTGTCCAGCACCCCCTCCACCGCCTGCAGCCCGCCTTGCGGCGCCGGGGCTGCCTGCGGCGGCGCGGGGCGGGAACCGTGGCCGCCACCCCCGCCGCCCGGCTGCCCCTGGGCGTTCGCCTGCTGCGCCGCGAGCGACTGGGCCTGCCGCTGCTTCCACTGCTCCAGTTCCTGCGGCGTGAGGAACACCTGGGTCTGCTGGCCGTCCGGTGTCTGCACGAGCCGGAAGGCCTGCCCCTCGGGCGTGTACTGCACGTTCCATCCG
>VGRA01000389.1 GCA_016875515.1 Deltaproteobacteria bacterium
GTCCCCTCCTCCGGGAGCTGCGCTGGGTACGGCGTCTTCACCGGGCTCACCCCCGGCGTCTCCTACCAGTACGAGATCCGCGCCGTTGACCAGGTGGGGCTCTCCCCGGCCGCTGCCACAACCGGGACGGTGACACCTGCCTCCGGCGCTGCGCTCGTCCTCAGCGAGGCGCTGTATGACGGGCCTACCGCCACCGAGTCCCAGAGTGAATACCTGGAGGTCTTCAACGCCGGGGATGCGTCCGCGAACGTGTGTGCCTACTCGCTCGCGAAGAATGGCGGCGCCGCCACCGCGGTCTGCACCGGCACGATCACCGTGCCGCCCGGGGGCTACGCGGTCCTCGCCGGCACCAGCTTCTGCGACGCCGCCGTCAGCTCGTGCGCCACGGGCGCCTGGTCCCTCCCTGCCGGCACGCTGCTCGCGCGGGGCAGCAACGCCGCTCCGGCTGCAGGACTGACCAACTCCCCCGCCCCCACGCTGGAGCTCAAGTCGGGAAGCACCACCGTCAGCTCCATGGGCGGCACGGGGAGCTGCCCCGAGGGCGAGTCCCGGACTAGGCTCAACCTCTACGCCCCGGACGTTCCGGGGGCCTTCGCCTGCAAGCCGGGAACGCCAGGCGCCGCTACGCCCTGACCGGGTCGGCGTCGGCACCGCTCAGAGCCCGGCACGCGCCGCAGCAGCGAGCCCGAGACGGCTCAGGCCTCCGGCACGTTGAGCAGCAGCATCCGGCCGCCCTCGTAGCCCTGCAGCGTCGTGGTGACGTCGCGCCGGGCTTTCGTCGCCGCCAGCCACTTCGCCAGCTCCGCGGCGGCGGGCTGCGGTGGCATCAGCACGTCCTGCAGCACCACCCGCCCCTCGGACGGACGCAGCAAGCTCGCCCCCACGTTCATCACCTCGCGGAAGTTCTCCAGCAGCGCCTCGCTGAACTTCCCGTCCTTCGCCGCGGACTGCGCCGTGCCGGCAGGGATGAGGCTCAGCGCAGCGCCCATGCCCGCCGCGGCGGGGAGATCCACCAGCCAGTACACCCAGGTGGCCTCCCCGGGCAGGCCGTAGCGGGCCACCGCCCACTTCTCACCCGCCTTGGGCACGAACGGCGCCGGGGTCGCCTTGGCCGCGAACGAGCGGCCGAGCAGGTCCGAGAAGTTCCGGGAAATCAGCTCCGTACTGGGCAACGTCACCAACATGATCCGCCTATCCCCGCCGGTGCAGGAGGACGAGCACGAAGGGCACGTCCCCGAACACCACGTCGAACACGTCCACGTTCATCTTGTCCACCGGCCGCACCGCCCCGTGGAGAAAGAGCGGCAGCCCCAGCGCAATGCCCGCCTGGCCCTCCGCCAGCCGCGCCTTCATGTGCCCCGCCGCGATGTTGACCACCTCGCACACCGCGTCCGCCACCTCGGCCGCAGGCATAACGGCCGCCTCGTCCGCGGGCACCGGCGGCCAGCAGCCCCGCGAGCGAGCTGCCCTCAAGCTCCAGCTGCACCTCCGAGGTATGGGCGGAGAAGCGCCAGGCCGGCAGCGGCGCGGCGTACACCGTCGCGTACGATCCGTTCGGCAAGGTCTCCACGCGCAGCAGCCGTTCCACCCGGAAGCCGTCGAAGCGGGCGTGCCCGAGCGCCTCCACGCAGCCCGGGAAGCCGGGCTCCCCGGCCCGCCCGCCCGCGCGGGCCAGGGTGAGGTGCGGAACGTACGCGCGCTCGTCCGGGAGGAAGCCGAGCGGCCGCAGGCGCTCACCGAGCCAGCGCGCCAGGAACTCTGGCTCCCGATGGCTCTGGGAGGCCCCGAGCCACAGCACGGACGGAGCCATTTGCCGCCCGAACGCGCCCGCCCCCGCCAGCTGCAGCGAGAAGGCAGCCCCCCGCACCGACACCTCGCCGAGCGCGGCCTGCAAGGCTGGCACGCGGTCCTCCTCGACGGCCCCGAGGAATTGCAGCGTCAAGTGGAGCTTCTCAGGCGCCACCCAGCGCGCGCGCGGGGCCAAGCGGGCGGGCGCACTCCACGGCAAGGGCCACTTCCGCCCGCGCCCCGGGCGCCAGGTCCACGGCGACGAAGAGGCGGCGGGTGGCCATGCCCACACTCTGCACACGCAGCGCAGTGGGCGGCCAGTGTGTCTGTCGGTGTCCGCAGCAGCTATAATCCAAGCCCATGTGGTCCTCTGCCCTCCCGCTGCTGGTCCTCGCCGTCGCGCCGCCCGGTGCCCCCGGGCCGCATCCCCGTGAAGCCTCTGCGCCCGCGGTGGAGACCGACGCCCCGGACGTGCAGAGGGCCCGCGCGCTGTTCGCGTCCGCGGAGCAGCTTTTCGTGCAGCGGAAGTACGCCGCCGCGGTGGTGAAGTTCGAGGAGGCGCAGGCGCTGCGGCCACACCCCTCGGTGCTCTTCAACATCGCCCGCTGCCGCGAGCAACTGGGCGAGGTGCCCGCCGCGCTGCGCGGGTACCGGGAGTACCTGAGGCAGACCCAGGCAGAGGACGCGGAGCTGCGGCGGCTGGTGTCTCAGCTGGAGCGCACGCTGCGCATGCGGGGCGTGCAGCAGCTCACCGTGTACGCCACCCCGGCCTCGGCACAGGTCACCATCAGCGGCCGCCACCTGGGCCCGGCCCCCGCCACCACCGAGCTGCCGGAGGGGGACTACGAGTTGCTCGTCGCGGTGGACGGCTTCCAGCCGGAGCGGCGGCGCTTCCGCCACCAGCTGGGACAGGCGGAAGACTTTGTCGTGGTGCTCATGCCCATCCCGGGGGCGCCCGGTGCGGTGACCGCACCGCCGCTGCCGGTTCCCCCCAAGCGGACGCCGCCTCCCGGCGAGCCCCAGGTGAAGTGGCGGGGCTTCAGCTCGGTCGGCGGCACCTGGGAGGGCACGTCCGGGACCGGCCACACCTGGCGCTCGGACTCCGCGGTGGACATGCAGGGGGAACAACAAGCCCCCCGGCCCGGGGAGGCCCCCCCTGAGCCGGGAGACAACCCGTGAGTGGAGGCGGGGGGAATCGAACCCCCGTCCGAGAGCCTTCTTCCTGAAAACCCTACGTGCGTAGTCCGAGGATTGATTTGACGCCGGGGGCGGGCTCGGACGCCCTCCCTCCTGCGCGGTCCTGGAAAGTCTCGCCGCTTCGGGTCCAGGCCCCCTCGCAGCCAGCAGGCATTATGACGGTCCGTCCCCAACCCACCCGCCGAGATCAAGGGGACCGCGCTTCACGGGTTATTAAGCCGCGAGAGCGAGCTCAACGTTGTCGTTGGCTTTTGTGTTTTTGCCCTCTGTATTTACGAGCCTATGGGCGGGCTCGGCACGCGTCTGCAGGCGTCTATGCCCTCGTCGAAACCAGGTCGCCCCCTTTCGTATGGGTACAACAGCCTTAACCCTTCCCACCCATCCCGGCAAGCGGCCGGGCGGGGGCTCCTACATCGGGTCGCCAAAGCCCATCACGTGGTCCCACGCGCGCGTGCACTCCCAGATGCCCTCGCGCCCGCCGGGCCCCTCGGTGTTGCCCTCCAGCGTGGTGAGCGTCCCGTTCGCGTTCACCGACTTCACCAGCCCCACGTGGTCTGCCACCCCGTCCCGGTCCCAGTCGAACAGGACGATGTCGCCGGGCTGCGGGTTGCTCTTCCCCTTCCAGTTGCCGGAAGCGATCAGCTTGTTGCGCAGGGAGGGGCAGTAGGGATCGTTCAGCGAGCCCCCTGACTTGTGCATCACCCAGGACACGAAGTCCGCGCAGTACGCCTCCCGCCCGCGCCCGAAGAAGGCCGGGTATTTCCCCACCTCGCCGTCGTTCCGGTTGGTGCGCTCCACCGTCC
>VGRA01000390.1 GCA_016875515.1 Deltaproteobacteria bacterium
CGTCGTCCGTGTCGGGGTTGGTGGTGGAGGTCTCTCCCGGGTCCTGCCGGCCGTTCCGGTTGGCGTCCTCCACGTCGTCCCGCAGCCCGTCGCAGTCGGTGTCCAGCCGGAGCGGGTCCGACTCCAGGGCATCCTTGCGGCCGTCCCGGTTGACGTCCTCGGTGCCGTCCAGGATGCCGTCCCCGTCCGTGTCCGGGAGGAGGCGGTGGGTGGAGCGCGCCAGCGTGTCCTTGTCCCCGGTGAAGATGCCGGTGCAGGCGCTGTCCGGGCTGACCGGGACGCCGAGGCCCCCGTCGAACGTCTCCAGCCCGTCCAGCAGGCCGTCCCCGTCCGTGTCGGCGTTGAAGTAGTTGGACTCGCCCGGGTCCACCAGCTTGTTGCCGTTGAGGTCCTCGTCGCTGTTGAGGAGGCCGTCGCAGTCGCTGTCCACCGCGCCGGGCACGGTGGGGAAGCCCTCTATCTTCTTGCAGCTGAAGCCGTCCCCCTCGTACGTGGGCAGGCAGGCGCACGTGCGCCCCCCGGGGGTGTTGGTGCACTGGGCGAACAGGCTGCACCCGCCGTTGCCGCCCATGCACTCGTTGACGTCCGCGCAGGAGAAGCCGTTGCCGCTGTAGCCGGGCTTGCAAGCGCACTCGAGGAAGCCGCTGCCCACCGAGCAGGTGGCATTCGCATCACACCCGCCGTTGTTGGTGCTGCAGGTGCTGGCGGCAATGCAGTTGGCCCCGTCCCCGATGAAGCCGGTGGGGCAGTTGCAGCGGAAGCCGCCCTCGGTGTTGTAGCAGGGGTTGGTGCCGCACCCGCCGTTGTTGTTGGCGCACTCGTTGATGTCCGAGCAGGTGAAACCGTCCCCGGCAAAGCCGCTGTTGCAGTAGCACTCGAAGGTGCCGGTGCGGTTGACGCACTGGGCGTTGGGCGAGCAGCCGCCGTTGTTGCTGGTGCACTCGTTGAGGTCCACGCAGCCGCCGCCAGATGCCACGAACCCCACCGGGCAGCTGATGTTCCCGCCGCCGGAGGCCTTGCAGCGCACCCCGCCGAGCAGGTTCTCGCACGTGGTGCCCGCCGGGCAGCCGCCGTTGTTCGTGGCGCACTCGTTGATGTCCACGCAGTTGACGCCATTGCCGGTGTAGCCCGCCGGGCAGCCGCAGCTGGAGCCGCCCGCGGTGTTGGTGCAGGCGCCGGTACCGCAGCCGCCGTTGTCCACGAGGCACTCGTTGATGTCAGCGCAGGTGACGCCGTCTCCGCTGTACCCGGGGCGGCAGGTGCAGCTGCGCGAGCCCTGGAGGTTGATGCAGTAGGCGTTCGGGTCACACCCGCCGTTGCCGGAGAGGCACTCGTTGATGTCCGCGCAGGACTGCGTGGCGCCGCTGCCCGTCACGGTGAAGCCGGGCAGGCAGCTGACCGTGCCGCCGCCGTCCGCGCAGCGCAGCCCTCCGGCGGTGTTGGTGCAGGTGCTGCCGGAGGGGCAGGGGATGCACTTGCCCGCGGCCACGTCACAGCTGCTGCCCGGGCCCACCTGCCGCGCGCAGTCGTTGTCCGTGGAGCAGGGCGGGCCGTCGCACTCGTTGATGTCCGTGCAGCTCACGCCGTCCCCGGTGAAGCCGGCGGGGCAGCCGCACCTGAAGCTGCCGGCGGTGTTGGTGCAGGGGGCCGCGCCGCAGTTGCCGTTGTTGGTGGCGCACTCGTCCACGTCCGCGCACGCGGTGCCGTTCCAGGCGTAGCCGAGCGGGCAGGAGGTGCAGCCGCCCGTGCAGCCGGTGCAGCGGTAGCCGCCCATGACGTTCTCGCAGCCACCGTTGCCGCAGCCGCCGTTGCCCGCGGCGCACTCGTTCACGTCCGTGCAGAAGCGGCCGTCCCCCTCGTACCCCGCGTTGCACCGGCAGGTGTAGCTGCCGGGCAGGTTGGTGCAGGTGGCGTGCAGCAGGTCGCAGCCGCCGTTGGCCACGGCGCACTCGTTGTCGTCCACGCAGGGGCCCACGCCGCCGTCCGGGAGCGTGGTGGGCACGTACCCCGCCTTGCAGTTGCAGGCGTAGCTGCCCAGCGCGTTGGTGCAGGCGGTGCCGGCCGGGCAGCCGCCGTTGTCCGTGGCGCACTCGTCCACGTCCACGCAGGCGCTGCCGGAGGGCCGGTAGCCGGGGGCGCAGTTGCCCGGGCCACACTGGCTCCCGGGGCAGCTGCAGACATGGCCACCGGAGGTGTTGGTGCAGGTGGCCGTGGCGTCACACCCGCCGTTGTCGAAGGCGCACTCGTCCACGTCCACGCAGCCCTGCCCGTCGTAGCGGTAGCCGGCGGGGCAGCTGCACTCGAACGTGCCCAGGAGGTTCCGGCAGGTGGCCCCCTGTGCGCAGGGGGAGGTTGCCGCGGCGCACTCGTCCACGTCCGTGCAGGTGAAGCCGTTCCCCGCGAAGCCGGGCTGGCACGCGCAGGTGCGGGTGCCCGGGACGTTGGTGCACAGGGCTGCCACGTGGCAGCCGCCGTTGTCCGTGGCGCACTCGTCCACGTCGGTGCACAGCGAGCCCGTGCCCTGGTAGCCGCTCCTGCAGGCGCAGGTGGCGCTGCCGATGGTGTTGGTGCACACCGCGTCCGGGTGGCAGCCACCGTTGTTGGTGGCGCACTCGTCCACGTCCACGCAGGCGTTGCCGGACAGCGTGAAGCCGGCAGGGCAGCCACAGGTGTAGCTGCCCGGGCTGTTGTTGCAGGCGGCCCCTTGCGCGCAGGGCGAGGGGGACAGGGCGCACTCGTTGATGTCCGCGCAGCCGGTGAAGCCGTTGCCGGCGTAGCCGGCCAGGCAGATGCAGTCGTAGGTGCCGGGGAGGTTGTCGCAGTAGGCGCTGCTGCCGCACGCCCCGGAGACGGCGCACTCGTCGGTGTCCAGGCACCGCGCGCCCACCAGGGCAAAGCCGGTGGGGCACGAGGTGCTCCCGCCGTTGCCGCCACCGGAGCCGCCGCCGGTGACGTCCGTCCGGCACAGCATGCCCCCGAGCAGGTTCTCGCAGGTGGTTCCCGCCGGGCAGCCGCCGTTGCCCGCGGCGCACTCGTTGATGTCCGCGCAGGTGCCGCCCGCCGCCGCGTAGCCGGTGGCGCAGTCCGCCTCCCCGCACGTGCCGCCCACGCAGTCGCAGGTGTGGCCCCCCACGGTGTTGGTGCAGGTGGAGGAGGGCACGCAGCCGCCGTTGTCCACCGCGCACTCGTCCACGTCCGCGCAGGTGGCGCCGTCGTACTGGTAGCCGGCAGGGCAGGTGCACGTGAAGCCGCCTTGCTCGTTCTTGCAGGTGGCGGCCTGCGGGCAGGCGCCGGAGGCGGCGCACTCGTCCAGGTCGCTGCAGCGCAGTCCCGTGCCCGCGTACCCGGCCCGGCAGGTGCAGGTGCTGCCGCCCGGGGTGTTGGCGCAGGTGGCGTTCGGGTCACAGCCGCCGTTGGCCGTGGCGCACTCGTCCACGTCCGCGCAGGCGCTGCCCGGGGCGGAGGGGGCCAGGTCCGTGAAGCCGCTGTTGCAGGCGCAGGTGAAGCCGCCGCCCGTGTTGGTGCAGGTGGCGTTGGGGTCACAGCTGTCCGCGCCGGTGGCGCACTCGTCCACGTCCACGCAGCCGTTCACGGCCTGGGTGAAGAGGTAGCCCTGCGGGCACTGGGAGAGGACGGCGCCCGTCCCGTCCTTGCACTGGAAGAAGCCGTCCCCGTCCGCACAGCCGGCCCCGGCGGGACAGGCGGCGGACGCGAGTGCGTTGCACTCGTCCACGTTGACGCACGTGGTGCCGTTCCAGCCGTAGCCGGGGCTGCAGCTGCAGCCA
>VGRA01000391.1 GCA_016875515.1 Deltaproteobacteria bacterium
CAACCCCAGGCGTGGACCGCGGTGGGCCTTGCCGGCCAGGGCGCACAGGCCGGTTTCTCCCAGCTGGCCACCCTGGACTCGCTGTCGCTGCCGGACGGGTGGAACACCCTGCGCCTGCGCGCGGTGGACGGCGCCCAGGCGACCCACGAGGACCGCAACGTGGTGAAGGTGCGCAACGTCTTCCTCGCCAGCCCCTCCCCCCTGCAGTCGGTGTCCGGCACCGTCACCGTCACCGGCTCGGCCGCGGGCAACCTGGGCTTCACCCAGTACGAACTGCAGTGGGCCGCGGGCTGCAACGCCCCCTCCGGCTTCACCACCTTCCACGCCTCCACCGCGCAGGTGCAGGCCGTGGGCGCGCTGGGCACGTGGAACACCGCCGCCGTCACGCCCGGGCCGGTGACGCTGCGGCTGCGCGCGCAGTTCGCCTACGGGACGCCCACGGACGACGTCTGCGTGCTGGTGGACCCGCAGCTGGCGCCGGGCTTCCCCGCGCCGCTCGGCGGTGTCCCCGCCTTCAAGTCCCCGAAGCTCGCGGACCTGGACGGGGACGGCATCTCCGAGATCATCGTCGGGGCGGCGGTGCTGAAGGCCAACGGCAGCCCGATGACCGGCTGGACGAGCAACCCGGGGCTGGGCCGCACCAACTCCGTGGTGTTCGACGTCAACGGCGACGGGGCGCTCGACGTGGTGGGGGATGACCATGACGGCAGTCCCGGCTCGCCCAACGCGGGCAACCCGGTCGTCTACGCCTGGAACGCCGCCCGGCAGGTGCTCTGGAGCTTCCCCGTGCAGAACCCGCAGGCGGGCCCCGGACAGCAGGCCTTCAACCTCTCCACGCTCGGCAGCCTCTCCGCGGGCGACGTGGACGGGGACGGCGACACGGACGTCGTCTTCACCGCCTTCTTCTGGTTCTGGAACACCACCTACGAGACGACGGTGTTCGTGCTGGACGGCACCACCGGCACGCTCCTGCACAGCTTCCCGCTGGTGGGCGTGGGGCAGTCCAGCGTGGCGCTGGCGGACCTGGACGGGGACGGCGCGGAGGACCTCGTGGCCGACACCTGGTACCCGCCCACGCACACCGGGCACGTCCACGCGGTGCGCGCCAACGGCACACCCCTGCCGGGCTGGCCGCAGGTGGTGCCGCCCAACAACGTGCAGGGCTTCGGCAACATCGACCCCGTCATTGCGGACGTGAACCGGGATGGACAGTGGGACATCTGGGTCGGGCCGTACCTCTTCTCCGCCTCCGGCGCGGACCACCCGGGCTTCCCGTCTCCGCTGCTCAACCGGTCCACCGGCTGCTTCGCCCCCATGGACGCCGACTGCGCCCTGGAGATGGTGGGCGGCGGTGGCAACTCGGTGCGCACCTGGGCCGTGGACGGGACGGGCCTGCCGCTGCACGCCCCGGGTACCTTTGGTGAGAACCTGCTCGTGCTGATGGCCGGCGAGAACGGCGCCCAGGGCAACCCCGTGGTGGCGGACGTGGACGGGGACGGGGCCTTGGACGTGCTGCGCCCCGCGGAGCTCGGGTGGACGCCCGGGGGCCGCCCCATTGCGCTGTATGCAGGCAAGGCCGCAAGCGGCGGCCCCGTGGCCAACTTCCCCAAGTACGTGGCCAACCCCCACCCGCAGGGCTGGACCGATCCCCTGCGCCCCACCGCCGCCGTGGGGGACGTGGACAACGACGGGCTGGTGGACGTGGTACAGGTGGCCAACGGGCAGGTCTACCTCTGGCACCTCGGCAAGCCCGTCACCCCGGCCACAAAGTTCTGGCCCATGTTCCAGCGCGACTTGAAGGGCAGCGGTCGGCTGAAGCAGGGGCTCGGCACCGCCAACCTGCTCGCCGTGGACTACGTCCAGGGGCGTCTGTTCGACGTGGACGGCCTCACCGCCACGGTGAGCAACCCGCGTCCCACCTCCCCGTTCGCGCTGGGGTTGGCGCGGGACGGCGCCGGGACCACCTGGATGATCACCGAGACCACCGGGACCAGCCCCGCCCTCTTGAAGTGGGTGGACCCGGCAACCGGCACCGCCACCACCGTGGCCCCGCTGTCCGGAACACTGAGAGAGGGGGATCTCTCCGTCGACCCGGCCACCGGTACCCTCTACCTGTTGGCCAGCCCGGGGACGCTCTACACGGTGGGGGCACAGAGCGGCGCGCTGACCCAGGTGGGCGCCATCCCCGGCGCGGTGGATGCCAACGGTCTGTCCTTTGACGGCCAGGGCAACCTCTACGCGCTGGACGGGGTTGCGGGCGTGCTCTACCGGTTGGACCCGGCCACGGGCGCGGTGCTCGGGCAAATGCCGATGGGCGGGGCCGACGCGCCGCTGCCAAACCACAAGGTGGGCTCGCTCGCGTGGGACGCCGCGTCCGGGCGGTTGTACACCACGGTGGATGCGGCCCCCACCCCGGCCCTGTACACGGTGGACCCGCTGACCGGCTTCGTTGCCTCGGTGGGCGCCATTGCCCCGGCAAACCACGTCTCGGGGTTGGTGACCGTCTGCCAGTGACGCTGCCGCCCGGGTCTGCCGGTCCGGCCGGCGCTCGCGCCCGTGGCAGGTTGGGCGTAGGCTGCGCCGCCTGATGGCGGACGATCCGGGGGATACAGAGCTGCCCACTGCCCGCTTTGGGCGGTTCGAGCTCGCGCAGCGGCTGGACACCGGGGGCATGGCGGAGATCTTCCTCGCGCTCGAGCGGGGCCTGCACGGCTTCGAGCGGGTGGTGGTCATCAAGCAGGTGCTGCCCCACCTGCTGCAGAAGGCCTCCTTCCGGGAGATGTTCCTGCAGGAGGCCCGCTGGGTGGCCCGGCTGAACCACCCCAACATCGTCCAGGTGTACGAGCTGGGGGACGCGGAGGGCGCCCCCTTCATCGCCATGGAGCACGTCCCGGGGGTCAGCTTCCGGGACCTGGTGAGCACGGCGCTCAGGCGCAAGGAGCAGATCCCCGTGGGGGTGGCCACGGGGCTGATGATCCAGGCCTGCGCCGGGGCCCACGCGGCCCACGAGCTCACGGACGCGCAGGGGCAGTGGCTGGGGTTGGTCCACCGGGACATCTCCCCGCAGAACCTGATGGTCACCGGCGGTGGCCACGTGAAGCTGCTGGACTTCGGCATCGCCAAGGCGACGGAACTGGGCGTGGAGACCACCCGCACCGGGGCGCTCAAGGGCAAGGTCCACTTCATGTCCCCGGAGCAGGTCCAGCAGCATCCGCTGGACCGCCGCAGCGACGTGTTCGCGCTGGGGATCGTGGCGTGGGAGATGCTCACGCTGCGCCGCCTGTTCAAGCGCGAGAACGATCTGGCCACCATGCAGGCCATCTCCGCGGGGAAAGTGCCCCGGCCGGAGCTGGCGCGCGCGGAGATTCGCCCGTCGCTCTCCGCCGCGGTGATGCGCTCGCTCGAGGTGGACCGCGACCGCCGGTATGCCACCGCGGAGGAGTTCCGACACGGCCTGGAGGCGGCGGCAGACGCGGCCGGCCTGCGCTGGGGGACGGACGAGGTGGCCGGGTGGGTCCGGGACGTGATGGGCGAGGAGCTGCAGGCGCGCGCACAGGCGGTGCTGGACGCCGTGGAGCGCGCCCAGCGCGAGGGGTTCGCCCCGGACGCGCCGGCCCGGCAGCGGACCGCCAGCCAGACCCTCCCCAGCTTCACCCCCAGCCGGCCCCCCACCGAGGTGGAGACGCGGGACATGGGCACCCCGCCCTCCGCGTCCCCGCCCTCCGCGCCCCTGCCTCCGCAAGAACGTCCCAAGTGGACGAAGCTGGCACTGGGCGCGGCCCA
>VGRA01000392.1 GCA_016875515.1 Deltaproteobacteria bacterium
GCGGCGGTCGGCGCGGCAGGCCCTGTCCTGGCTGCTGCCGGATCCGCAGGCCTGCGTGGCGGCCTTCCAGGTGGACGAGCCGCACGTCCCGTGGAACGGCCCGTACCTGCGCCAGCGCGCCGCCTGCTACGAGCGGGCCTCCGCGCCGGGGGCGGCCCGCGCGCGGGAGGAGCTGCAGTCCTTCCTCGCCGCGGAGGCCGCGCCGCTCTTCCCGGGCCAGGCGGTGGCGCCCGCTGCCCGCCCGGAGGACCCGGAGCGGGCAGAGGGGCCGTGACGGCTACTTCGCGTCCGCGAAGGCCTTCATCACGTCCTTGAGCAGCTGGATGGACTCGGCCTTCGGGCGCTGGAAGGCGTTGCGCCCCATGATGGAGCCGAACGCGCCGCCGGCCGCAAGCCCGCGCACCTCCTCGAGCAGCGCCGGGGTGTCCTTGGCCTCGCCGCCGGAGAAGATGACGATCCGCTTGCCGTTGAAGGCGCTCTGCACCACGTGGCGCACGCGCTCCTCCATGCTCCGGGTGGGGATGCCGTACTTCTCGAAGACCTTCTTCGCCTCGGCCTGCTCCACGTGATCCCTGGGCGGCTTCACCTTGATGACGTGGGCGCCCAGCTGGGCGGAGATCTGCGCCGCGTACGCGCACACGTCCACGGCCTGCTCGCCCTCCTTGCTGAGGCCGGCGCCGCGCGGGTAGGCCCACAGCACGGTGGGCAGGCCGTGATCCTTGGCCTCGCGGATGAGCTCGCGGAGGTCCTCGTACATCCGGTTCCGCGCCCCCGAGCCCGGGTAGATGGTGTAGCCGATGGCGGCACAGCCCATCCGCACGGCGTCCTTCACCGAGCCCGTCACCGCGGAGATGGGCTGGTCCACCTTGGCGAGCGTGTCGGAGTTGTTGAGCTTCAGGATGAGCGGGATCTCGCCCAGGTACTTGCCCGCCACCGCGTCCAGGAAGCCGAGCGGCGCCGCGTAGGCGTTGCAGCCGGAGTCCACGGCCAGCTGGAAGTGGTAGTCTGGATCATAGCCGGCGGGGTTGGGGGCGAAGGAGCGGGCCGGGCCGTGCTCGAAGCCCTGGTCCACCGGGAGGATCACCATCTTGCCCGTCCCGGCGAGCGTCCCGGTGTTCATCAGGCGCGCCAGGTTGGTGAGCGTTCCGGGGTTGTCGGAGGGGTACCAGGAGAGGATCTGACGGACGCGTTCGGTGTGGGCCATGGGCGGCTCCTTGGAGGGATGGGAAGACGGCGGCGCACTATGCACCAGCCCGGGCCCCTTGGCTGGAAGGAATTAGGGCGCCGTCGCGGGCCGGACCCCGTCCCGGATCTCCAGCGGGAAGCTGCCGGCGGGGTGCCGGTTGAGGGACACCTCCACGGTGTAGCGACCGCCGCCGCGGAGGACGGTGGGCGCCCAGTCCACCACGTGGTCCAGCTCCGGCTTGCTGCTCCCTCGGAAGGAGACGGCCCCCTCGGATTCCATGGCCACCGCGCCGCGGGGATCCAGGACGCGGACCTGCACCTCCAGGTCCGCGCGCGCAGCGGACCGGATCCGCACCACGGTGCTGAAGGCAGGGGTGGCGCCGGAGCGCTCCGGCAGGCCCAGCCAAAGCAGCGGCGTCTTCGCGCGGAGGCCCTCCGCAGTTCGGGAGAAGGACGTCCCGTGCTCCACCCGCACCACCGAGATGCCCTCCTCGTCCGGGCGGGCCTCGGGGCGCTCCGGCTGGATGACCGGGGCGGGACGCGCCTTCAGCTCCTCCCCGGTGGGCGGAGGAGACAGCCCCAGGTCCAGCGCGGGGACCTTGAAGGCAGCAGGGCGCGCCGTGTCCCCCGCGACGGCGGGCGATGACAGAAGTACGAACGACCAGGCGAGGGCGGGCAGGCTGCGCACGCTGCCGAGCATATCCGCGCGCGCCGGGGGATGCGTCGCTCAGGCGTACGGGATCAGCCCCTCCGCCCGGTACCAGCCCACGGCATCCTCGAGTCCTGCCTGGAGGGGTACCCACCGGGACCGGAAGCCCAGCTCGCGGATGGCCCGGTCCGGCGCACAGGTCCAGGCCTCGGCCACCATCTCGCGCGCCTTGTCCCGGTTGAGGAGGGGCTGCTCGCCGGTCCAGCGGCCGATCCACTCGGCCACCTGGCCCACCGCCGGCGCGAGCGCCTCGGGGAGGGGCAGCATCCGCGCCGGCCGCCTGCACCCGATGGCGAGCGAGAGCGCCGCGCAGAACCCGTCCCAGGTGTGAACGTCCGGGTCGGCGACGAAGTAGACGCCACGGGACAGCTCCTCCGGGCGCACCGTCTCCCCGCGCTCGAGGGCCTGCTCGAGCGCCAGGCAGAGGTCCTCCACGTGGATGAAGCTGAAGGGCCTGCGGCGAAGCCCGGGCTTCACGAACAGCCCGAGCCGGGCCATGGCGAGCAGCGGCGGGAGGTTCACCCGGTCTCCCGGGCGGTACAAAATGGGCGGGCGGAGGATCACCGAGTGGACGCGCCCGGCGAACACGCGCACCGCCGCCTCCGCAGCCAGCTTGCTGCGGCCGTACCCGGAGAGGGGAGCAGGTTCGTCCAACTCGGTGCGGGGGCGGTGGGTGGGGCCGCGCTTCTTCCTGGCGGGTTTGTACGCCGCGCCGCTGCAGGGCTGGGGTGTGACGCCGTGGCTGGACGGGCTGATGCGCGTGACGGACTTCAACCGGGACTGTTTACCGTCTGGGCACACGGGCTTTACCTCCATCGTGCTTGGGTATGCGGTACTCAACGCCCGGCGTCTTTTCTGGGAGATGGCACCGGTGGCGACGGGACTCATTGCGGCCACGGTGATGGCGTGGTCCCACTGCGGCGTGGACCTGCTGTGCGCGGTGCCGGCGGTGATGGCGTGCGTGGGGGCCGCGTCCTGGGTGGCCCGGCCGGAGCGGACGGCTTCGCACCGGCGAGCGCCGTGGATGGGCTGGCGCGCCGTGGATGAGGAGGCGCCGGGGCGGTAGAGTTCACCGCGCCATGTCCCGCACCGCAGCGTCCCAGCGCATCGCCTCCCTCAAGCCGTCCATCTTCTCCGTCATCAGCGAGCTGGCCGCGAGGGCCGGCGCGGTGAACCTGGGGCAGGGCTTCCCGGACTTCGACGGGCCCGAGGCACTCAAGGAGGTGGTGCGCGAGGCCCTTGGTTCTGGCCGCAACCAGTACGCACCGAGCACGGGGGTGAAGGAGCTGCGCGAGGCGGTGGCCGCGCACCAGGAGCGCTTCTACGGGTTGAAGCTGGACCCGGACCGGGAGGTGGTCGTCACCTGTGGGGCCACCGAGGCGCTCTACGCGGCGGTGTTGGCGCTCGTGGACCCCGGCGACGAGGTCGTGGTCTTCGAGCCGTTCTACGACTCGTACGTTCCGGCCGTGGAGGCCGCGGGGGGGACGTGCCGGTTCGTCCGCCTGCGCCCGCCGGAAGGGGAGCGCCGCGCGTGGTGGTTTGACGAGGCGGAGCTCGCCGACGCCTTCGGTCCGAGGACGAAGCTGGTCCTGCTCAACACCCCGCACAACCCCACGGGCAAGGTCTTTACCCGCACGGAGTTGGAGCAGGTCGCCGTGCTCTGCCAGACGTGGGACGTGCGGGTCGTGGCAGACGAGGTCTACGAGCACCTCGTCTTCGCCCCCGCGGTGCACGTGCCCATGGCCACGCTCCCGGGCATGGCCGAGCGGACGCTCACCGTGGGCAGCGCCGGGAAGACCTTCAGCTTCACCGGCTGGAAGGTGGGCTGGGCCACCGGCCCCGCGGACCTCCGCAACGCGCTGCAGTCCGTCCACCAGTTCACCACC
>VGRA01000393.1 GCA_016875515.1 Deltaproteobacteria bacterium
GAGACGAAGAAGACGCTCACGAAGGCGTCCCGCAGCGGCAGGATGTCCCCCATGGCCCGGTGGCCGTACTCGGTGTCAGCCACCACCATGCCGCCCAGGAAGGCCCCCAGCGCGAGCGAAAGCCCGGCCAGGGACGTGAGCCAGGCGGTGCCAATGCACAACCCCAGGATGGCGAGCAGGAACACCTCGCGCCCCTGCGCCGCGGCCACGAAGCCCAGCACCCGCGGCACCAGGAGCCGCGCCACGCCCAGCGTCAGCAGCACCACCGCGGCCGCCTTCAGCATGGCGGTTCCCATGGACGCGAGCGCGTTGTCCCCGCCGGCGCTGCCCAGCAGCGGCACCACCAGCACCATGGGCACCACCAGCAGGTCCTGGAAGATGAGCGTCCCCACGATGAAGCGCCCGTGCGGCGCGTCCAGCTCCCGCCGCTCTCCCAGCGCCCGCAGCACGATGGCGGTGCTGGAGAGGGCGAAGACGAAGCCGTAGAAGACGCCCCGGCCGGCGGGCTCCCCCACCGCCACCGCCACCCCGGCCACGGCCGCCGTGGTGAGCAGCACCTGCAGCACGCCTCCCACCAGCACCTGTCCGAAGATGACGCCCAGCCGGGCCAGGCTGAACTCCAGGCCAATGGTGAAGAGCAGCAGCACCACGCCCACCTCGGCCAGCACCTCGATGGCGCTCACCGAGTGGACCAGGCCCAGCCCGTACGGCCCCGCCAGCGCGCCGGCCGCGAGCAGCCCGGCCACCGTGGGCAGCCGCAGCCGCGCCAGCACCAGCGTCACCCCCACCGCCAGCGCGGCGATGAGGGCCAACTCGTCCAGCAGCGGGACGTGGCCCATGGCGTCAGGCCTCTTTTGTAGGTGCGGGAGGGGAGGAGCGCATCGCGGTCTGAAGGATAAGGAGGACCGCGCATGATCGCGAGGAAAGCGGCAGACTCTCCCGCCTTCCCGTGTCCCGCCTCGCCGCCCTCGCCCTGTGCCTCTGCGCCTGCGCCGCGCGCGCGGATGCCACGTTCGAGGAGCGGCTCGTCTCCCGTGCGCTGTCTTGGCTTCAGCGCGAGCCCGAGCCCGCTCCGGACGGGCTCTCGGTGGACGAGGTGCTCGTCTTCTCCGAGGACATCGTCGGGCCGGAGGACCCATACCCGTCCCTCGTCAACTGGCCGCACGCGAGGACGAAGCGGGCGGTGGTGGACGAGGAGTTGCTGCTGCGCGTGGGCGAGCCGTGGGACCCGGCGCGCGCCGAGGAGAGCGCCCGGGTGCTGCGCAGCCTGGGCATCCTGTCCGTGGCGCGCGTGGTGCCGGTGAGGAGCCCCGCGCCCGGCAAGGTGTCCGTGCTGGTGGTCACCAAGGACCTGTGGAGCATCCGCTTCAACCAGGTCTTCACCCTGGTGGGGCCGCTGCTCACCTACTACCGGAACCAGCCGCACGAGCGGAACTTCCTCGGCCGCAACGCGGTGGTGGGGCTGGAGTTCATCTACAAGCGGGACACGCTCTCGGTGGGCGAGCGGGTGGAGCAGCGCCGGTTCCTCGGCAGCCGCGTCACCGCCGCGCAGTCCGCCGCGGCGGTGTTCAACCACGGCACAGGGGCGCTGGAGGGAGGGCGGGCGTGGCTCTACCTCGGCCAGCCGCTCTACACCCTCGCACCCCAGTGGGGCTGGAGCGCGTCCGGCCACTACGGCACGCAGCGCACGCGCGTCTTCCAGGGGGCGGAGGTGTGGCAACTGCCCCTGCCCGCAGAGGTCCCCGGCGGCACGGTGCCCTTCGTGTTCGACGCCTCCACCGGCGGCGGCGAGGTCAACCTCGTGCGAAGGGATGGGACGCGGTTCGTGCGGGACCTGCAGGTGGCAGTGGGCGGCTACCACCGCCGTTACACCGCGCCGGCATCCCTTCCCTCCGCCCAGGCGACCTGGCTCTCCCGCACGCAGCTGCCGCGCAGCGAGGACGCGGTGTACCTCTCCGGCAGCTTCCGGCTGTTCGAGCCGCGGTACGCCGTGTTCGAGAACCTGGACTCGCTGGGGCTGTCCGAGGACGTGCAGCTGGGCCCCTCCCTGCTGGCGCAGGCGCGCTGGGCCACGCCGCTGCTCTTCTCGCCCACCCGCTACGTCGAGGCGGGGCTGCGGGTGCGCCAGCGGTGGGCGCTCTCCGGGAACCTACTCACCGCCTCGGCCGCCGCGGGGGCGCGGTACACGCCGGGCGGGGACGCGCAGTACGGGCGGGCGCTCGTGGACAAGCGGGCGGCGGTGCAGCTGTCCGCCGCGAGCCGGATGCTGGGCCCGGTGCGCGTGGTGGGGCGCGCGTACGGGCTGTGGCGCGAGCAGCCGCTCTCCGCCCCCTTGCTCCAGCTGGGCGGGGACAGCGGGCTGCGCGGGCTGCCTGCCGAGGTGCTGTCGGGCCGCAACCAGTGGCTCGGCAACCTGGAGGTCCGCACCGCGCCGTGGAACCTCCACACCCTGCACGTGGGGTTGGTGCTCTTCTACGACGTGGGCACCGCGTGGAACGACACGCCCGCGTCCGCGCCCGTGCACGCGGTGGGCGCGGGGCTGCGGCTGCGCTTCCCGCAGTTCGACACGCAGGTGCTGCGGCTGGACGTGGGCTGGGCCCTCAATGGCCCGCCCACCGCGCTGCAGGACCGCTTCAGCGCCAGCTTCGGGCAGGTGACGGACCTGGCGCCGGGGATGCTGGACGCGCCGCTCTAGGGGACGTCCGTGCCGAGCAGTTCCCCGAACAACACCGCGCACGCGTCCGCGAAGAGAGCGTCCCCCGCGAGCACGCCGCCGCAGTGGGCCGGCTCGCGCGCGAAGGTGAGGGCCACGCACTTGCCGAGCACCGCGTCCCAGAACGGGCCGCTGCCCGGCGGCAGCAGGAAGTCCCGGATGACGGCGCGCGGCCACGGCAGCACGGTGAAGGGGTCCGCGTCGGACGGGCTGGTGAAGCAGTCCAGGTCCACGTCCAGCACCACGCGCTCGGCCCGTTCCAGCAGCAGCGCCGCCTCGGACGAGGCGAGGCCGGCCGCGGGCGTGCCGAAGCCGTGGGCGAGCCGGTCCACCGTGGTGGCGGAGACGAGCCCGTGCGCCACCCCGTGCCGGTCCGTCCACCGGGGCGCCGTCACGGCGCCGCGGGGGTGGGCGCGGGCCACCACCACCGCGTCCGCCAGCAGCCCCGCCTCCAGGGCGGCGAGCACGTGGTCGTAGTTGCGGGTATCCAGCTCCCAGCGGGCAAACTCGTCCAACGCACGGAGCCCCGCGGCGCGCGGCGGGGCGGCGGCCGCAGGGGGCACCAGGTCAAAGTGGCGGTCCAGCGTGACGAGCAGCGCCGGCGGCCCGTCCCCCAGCGCGTGCGCCCAGGCGGGGAGGGCCAGGCGGTGCGGGTCGAACAGGTAGGCGTCCTTTGGCCCGCGGCCGGACAGCCCCAGGCGGGTGATGCCGGCCAGCCGCAGGTGGGGCGCGTCCGCCGCGTCGCTCACAGCGTCAGGTACAGGAAGGCGAGGCACATCTCGTCGCCTGTGTTCTCGCCCCACCTCACCTCGCGGTCCGTGGGGTTGTCCCACGTGCAGCGCAGGCGGACGCGCTCCGTGGGGGACACCACGATGGGCTGCTTGAACATGTACCCCTGCTGCCAGTGGAAGTCCCACTTCGGGATGTCCACGATGCACTGGCTGTCCGCCTCGTCGTAGACGGAGATGCTCTTGCCCATCTGGTGCATGTGGGGGAACACCCCCCAGACGTACAGCGGCAGCCCCAGCGGGTTGTCGTCCGTGGAGGAGGCCGTGTAGTTGACC
>VGRA01000394.1 GCA_016875515.1 Deltaproteobacteria bacterium
CCGCCCTGGCCCGCGGGATGCGCCCGCTCATCCGGCGGCTGTTCCCGGACGTCCCGGAGGACCACCCCGCGCTCGGCGCCATCATCCTCAACTTCTCCGCCAACGTGCTGGGCCTCGGCAACGCGGCTACGCCCTTTGGCCTCAAGGCCATGGTGGAGCTGCAGAAGCTGAACACCCGCCCCGGCGTGGCCACCAACGCCATGGCGCTGTTCCTCGCCATCAACACCTCCGGCCTGGCGGTGCTGCCGCTGGGCGTCATCGGCGTGCGCGCCACGCTGGGGGCCACGGACGCCGCGGGGATCATCCTCCCCTCGCTGCTGGCCACGTCCGTCACCACGGTGGTCGCAGTGGCCATGACGAAGCTGCTGCAGCGACTGCCCGCCTACGCCCCCGAGCGCTTCGGAGAGGCCTCCGGCGAGGCGGCGGGGCCGGGCCCCTCCGCGGAGGCGCTCGCCAGGGCCGAGTCCATTGCCCAGGCCGGGGGCAGGACGGACGGGCTGCGGCTGGCGGTGGCGCTCGCCGTGGGCGTGGCGCTCGCGGGGGCCGCAGTGCGGGCAGCCCGGGGCGCCGAGGGCGGTTGGCTTTCGGGGGCCCGCCTCCTCATGAGCGACTGGATGCTGCCGCTGCTCATGCTCGGCATCGCGCTGGTGGGCTTCGTCCGGGGCGTGAAGGTGTACGAGGCCTTCATCGCGGGGGCGAAGGAGGCCTTCGGCGTGGCCACCTCCGTCATTCCGTTCCTGGTGGCCATCCTCGTCTCCATCGGGATGTTCCGGGCGTCCGGGGCGCTGTCGGCGGTGGTCTCGGCGGTGGCCCCGGTGAGCGGCTGGCTCGGCATTCCCCCCGAGGCGCTCCCCATGGCCTTCATCCGCCCGCTCTCCGGCAGCGGCGCGCTGGCGGTGATGACGGACGCGCTGAAGACCTACGGGCCGGACTCGCTCATTGGCTGGACCGTGTCCGTCATGAACGGCTCCACCGAGACCACTTTCTACGTGCTGGCGGTCTACTTCGGCGCCGTGGGCGTCAAGGCCCTCCGCCACACCCTCACCGCCTGCCTCGTGGCAGACGCGGTGGGGATGGTCTCCGCTGCCTGGTTCGCCCGGCTGTTCCACCCCTGACGCGCACGCCGGGATGGCCCCTCAGCGGCCGGATCCCCCAACCCCGGTGCGCGGCAGTACGATGGTCTCGTGCCCTTCCGGCTGGTCCGCGAGCGCCTCCGCCACCGCGTCCAGGCGCCGGGCCGCGGCCGGCAGCAGGTCCGCCCGGTCAAAGGCGAACAACACCGAGCCCGTCAGCGTCAGCACCAGCCCACGCTCGTCCTGCGTCACCGTGGCCACCCGCTCCAGTCGCTCCCGCGTCTGCGCCGCCGCCTCCCGCTCCTCCACCCGCCGCTCGGCCTGCTCCGCCCGTGCGTTGGCCTCCCGAAGCGCGCGGGCCTGCGCCTCCGCCTGCCGCTGCCAGGCCTCCCACCCCCGGTGCTCCACCTGCACCTGTACCTTCGGCTCCGCCGGTCGCTGCTGGGCCCCTGCTGCGCCCACGCCAACCCCCGCCAGCACCGGCGCCACCCACTGCCCTCGTCCCGCTCGCGTCATGGCTCCCCCTCCTGAGTCTGCCCGGAGGAGGTGTGCATCCGTCCGGCGCAGGGCAATCCGGGAGCCACCCGGGGTGGGGACAATTAAACCCCGTGACTTCCACCACGGCTGTGCAACACTGAACAGTGCCATGGCAAATATGCAGCATGGCTGTAACTGCAGCCCTGTTTGGAGTTCTCGTGATCTCACCGCGCCCCTCCCTCCTCCTCGTGGACCCGGATCCCTCCAGCATTGCGCTTCTCTCCGGGGCCGTGGGGAGCCGGTTCAACGTCCAGCACCTGCCGGACGCTGGCCGTGCGCTCGTGGAGTGTGACCGTCTCACGCCGGACCTTGCCGTCGTCTCGTTGGCGGGGGATGCGCAGGCAGGCGCGCTCGTCGCGCGCTTGCGGGAGACCCAGCCGCAGTGCTGCGTGGTGGTGCTCGCCGCGGCGGGTGACACCCAGGGGGCCCTGGCCGCGCTCCAGGACGGCGCGCAGGACTTCCTCTTGAAGCCCATGCCCGGTACGGCGGAGACGGTGGCCCGGCTCGAGGCGGCGCTGGCACGTAAGCAGCGCTCGGCCGAGGGGCAGTTGCTGCTCTCCCCGTACAGCGCCGCCCGCACCGCGCTCATCAAGAACTTCGACGTGCGCTACCTCAGAGGCCTCATGCAGTCCACCCGCGGCAACATCTCCGAGGCCTCCCGCCGCAGCGGCATCGACCGGGCCAACCTCCGCCGGATGCTGCGCCACCATGAGATCTCTCCCGTGGACTACGGCGCCGTGCGCCCGTCTCCCCGGGCCTGATCCAGGCAGCCCTCCGAGCGCTCGTCACACCGCCAGCTGACCGCACGCCCCCGGGTGCCCACCGTGCGCAGCCATGGCGGCACGCGCACGGGAGCATTGGGCGGTCCGGAGCCTGCTCGTGGGGGCGGTTGCGAGCGCCGTGGACCTGCTGCTGCTGCTCGCCAGTTGTCGAGGAGCGGGCTGGGCACCGGGCCCCTCGGCGGCCAGCGGGGTGGTGGGCGGGGCCGCCACCAGCTTCCTGCTGAACCGGCGCTTCACCTTCCGCGAGGCGGGGCCGGTGTGGGGCCCGGTCTTGCGCTTCGCCGCGGGCACCTTGGCGCTGGCAGCGGTCCACGCGGCGGTGGTCACGTGGCTGTCCGCGTCCTTCAGCGCGCCCCTGCTCCTGGCCAAGTACGCCGCCGACGTGGGCGTGCTGCTCGGGGGCAACCTGCTGCTGCTCCGCTACGTGGTGTTCCCCGCCCCCCGGGCGCGCCCGGGGCCCGGCGCGGCGGGACTGGGGTAAACTGCGGTGCGTCCCCGTGGCCGCGCACGACACCCAGCACCTGTTCGTCACCACGCCCGAGCGCGTCACCCTGTCCCTGCCCGTGGCGGGCGTGGGCCACCGCGTGCTCGCCTGGTTCGTGGACGCCTCGCTGCTGTTCCTGGGGTGGTGCACGCTGTATTTCGCCGCGTCCCTCGCGCTGGACGTCCTGCAGTGGCTGCGCGCGCTGGAGGGCCTCTTGCGCGCGCTGCTGCTCGCGGGGGCCTTCTCCGCCCAGTGGGCGGCGTGGACGGCGTGCGAGGTGCTGATGGGCGGGCAGACGCCCGGCAAGCGCCTGCTCGGCATCCGCGTGACGCGCCGGGACGGTGGCCCGGTGGGCTTCACCGAGAGCGCCGTGCGCAACCTGCTCCGGGTAGTGGACTTCCTGCCGCTCGGGTACGCCGGCGGGCTGCTCGCCATGCTGCTCGGCGGCGAGGCGCGGCGGCTGGGAGACCTGGTCGCCGGGACGCTCGTGGTGCAGGACGGGCGCGTGGACCTCTCAGGGTACCTGGGGGACCCGGCCGCGGCCGCAACGGGCCGTCCGCTCTCCCCGGCGGAATGGGAACTGCTCGTGCACTTCCGGGCGCGGCGGGCGTGGATGGATTCCCCTGCGCGGGAGGCGCTCGCCGCGCGGCTCGCGCGTCATCTCCTTGGCCCTGGCGGCGAACGCGTGGAGGACCCCGGGGTGGCCGAGTCCGCGCTGGACGCGCTCGCGGGCAGGGACGCACCGTGAACCGCTCCGCGCTGCAGCGCTTCGTCCGGGGGCGCAAGTCAGGCTGGGACGAACTGGAGCAGCTGCTCGCGGCGCCGGGACGTCGGACGCTCGGGCAGCTCGAGCACCTGGACCGCCTCTACCGACGCGCCAGCTCGGACCTGGCCTCGGC
>VGRA01000395.1 GCA_016875515.1 Deltaproteobacteria bacterium
AGAGGTCCACCAGCTTCTTGATCTCGGACTTGACCTTGTCGCGCTGGCGGAGCCCCTCGTAGCTGCGCACGATGGCCTGCTGGTGCTCCGGCGCGTTGGGCCCCATGGGGGCCTCGTTGATGAGGTACGTGTAGCCCTCAATGGCCTTCTCGTGGTGGCCGGCCCCGGCCAGCCCGTCCGACAGCCGGCCAATGAGGCGCGCCTGGCGCTTCTTGGGGGCGTGGGCGCGGAAGTAGTCAATGGCCACGCGCACCTCGTTCAGCTGCACGTAGAACGTGACCATGTCGCTGAGGGCCTCGTTCTTGAGGTCCACGTACTCCTTTCCGCTGCCCTCGGAGAAGGCCACCACCGCCTGCATCTTCTTGAGCCCCTCCTCCAGCTTGCCGGCGTTGAAGTCACACCAGCCCAGCTTGTAGGTGGCGTAGGAGTAGATCTTGGGGATCTTGGTGGCCGCGGCCTTCTTGTAGTTGTCCTCGGCGCGGGCCAGCGAGTTGTTCTCGAAGTAGTGGTTGCCAAGCTGGATGTAGGCGTCTGCCACCAGCTTGCTGTCCGGGTACCCCTTGAGCAGCTCCTCGTACCGCTTGACCGCGCCTTCCTTCTTGCCCGTCTCGTAGAGGTTGTAGGCCAGGTTGAACAGCACCTCGTCCTTGCGGTCATAGGACGGGTAGTCGCGGAGGATGGTCTCGTACAGGCGCATGGTCTCCGAGCGGAAGAGCTCGGACTCGCGCGTATCCAGCTTGGGCTCCTTCACCTTCTGGCCCTGGTTCAGCGCCTTCTCGTACGCGGCGTAGGCCTCGTCGTACCCGCGCTGCTCCTTCATCTTCAGGTACTTGCTCTTCTCCCAGTACAGCTCGGAGAGCTGGAACAGCATCTCCGCCTTCTCCGGGGACTCCCCCTTGAGGCGGCCAATGATGCTCTTGAGGCGGTCAATGGACTCCTCGCGCGCCTTGTTGGCCCCCTCCTCCTTCTTGGCGTCGTCCAGCTTGGGGGCCTTGGTGTAGTCGAACTTCGCGGGGCCCTTGCGCTCCTCCTTCTTCTTCTCCGCGGCGGGACCCGCGGCGGATTCGGCAGCGGCCGGCTTGGACTCCGGGGCCTTCTGCTCGGGCGCCTTCGCCCCCTTGCCGGCCTTCTTCTCTGCGGCGGCCTTCTTCTTGGGGGCAGCGGTCACCGCACCGCCGCCGAGGGCGAGCGCGAGCGCGAAGACAAGGGACCGTGAGAACGACGACGCCATGCGAACCTCGGATGACACGGAAGGGAGGGAAGCGCTGCGGTGTGCAGCCGGCTGGAAGCGCCGACTCAAGGTACTCAAGGGGAAAACGGGAGGAAAGCGCGCGCTGCCGGGAGGTGACGCCTGCTCGGCCGCCTGCCCTTCCCTCCCCTTTTGGCCCGCCTACTCGCCGGCGCGGGCCGGGCAACCCCGCTTCAGCGTGTAGCGGTAGTAGCCGATCTCGTCACGCCAGAACTCGCCCTGGAACTTCCAGTAGTTCCAGTTCTCGGCGGGCATCTTGGGGCGGAACAGCGGCTTGGAGGACAGGAGCTTCTGCTGGTCCACGCCCGCCTCGTACAGCTCCTTCTCCGCCTTGGAGGTCTCGAACCGGATGATCTCCGCCTGGTCGCCGAAGGCCTGGATGTTCTTGTAGGCCTCGTTCACGCGGGCCCGGGCGCGGGATCCCGCCACCTGCACCAGCGTGGCGCGCTGCTGGTCCAGGAAGGCGGAGAACTCGCGCGGCAGCCGCGAGGACCGCCAAGCGTCGTTCTCGTTGATGGCCTTTCGCTCGCGCTCCACCTCCGCCAGCAGGTTGAAGGAGCTGAGGAGCCGCTCGTTGCTCTTGATCCACAGCGCCACGGACGGGGGCAGCTTGTCCGCGTCCTGCGTCACCAGCCGGTAGTAGAACTCCAGGTCCTTGTCGTCCCCCTCCACCAGCGGCTTCAGCTTCTCCGCCATGGGAAGGTACACCTCGTCAAACGCGGCCAGCGCGTTCTTGGACTCCTCGTACAGGCAGCTGAAGTAGTAGGCCGTGGCCTTGAGCACCCAGGACTCCGGCTGGAACGCGCCGGCGAACTGCGGGGCGTGCAGCGACTGCAGGCTCCCGAGCGCGCCGCCGAAGTCATCCGCCTGGAAGCGGGCGAAGCCGTTCTCGAACAGGGACTGGTCCCAGTAGCGGCTGAAGCGGGGGATCTGCTCATACGCCTCGGAGGCCTTCTCGTACTTCTGCAGGCCGTAGTAGGTGCGCCCGAGCGCAAGGGTGGAAAGCTGCTGCAGTTGCACCAGGTCCTCGTACGCCCCCTTGAGGTTCACCGCGCCCTCGAAGGTTTTGATGGCCTCCTCGGGCTTGGCGCCGCCCGGGTAGCGCTCGTCCACGAACACCAGCCCCAGCAGGTACTGGGCCTTGGCGTACACGGGGGAATTGACCGGGACGACCTCCAGGAAGCTCTGCGCCTCGTCCAGCTTGCTCTTGCGCTGGGAGATGACGCCGATGAGGTAGTTGACGCGGTCCCGCGCGTCGTCCGGGAGCAGCGCCCAGTCCTCGGGGCTGTAGGCGGCGTTCAGCAGCGACGGGACCAGGTCCTGGTCCTCCAGACGCGCCTGGATCTCCACCAGGTAGCGGACGGCGTCCAGGTAATGGGGGTGGCCCTTCCCCGCCTTGACGATGGAGGCGTACTGGATGAGCGCCGCCATGGGGAGGTTGCTGCGCTCGAGCGAGCGGGCCAGCTGGTACTCGGACTTGGCCCGGATCTCCGGGTCCGTGCTGGACTCGGCCAGTTCGAAGAACGCGGCGGCGGCCCCCGCGTTGTCGTTGGCGTTGAACAGGCCGAGCGCGCGCGAGTAGGCGCCCACGTCCGCCTGGGCAAACGCGGCGGCAGAGAGGACGGTGGCGAGGAGCAAAGTGGGCTTGTGCATGGGTGTGCGCCTCAGAAGATGAAGCCGAGGCCGGCGTAGAAGCCGACGTTGTTGAGCACGTCCGAAGAGGGCGTGAGGACGAGGTTGCGGGCCAGGTTCGCGTCCCGCCGGAGCTCTTCCGTGGTCTGGCCGAACTCGGCGTACCGGCAGGCGCTGCTCACCCCGGCCGCCTGCGGCTTGAGGCCTGCGTCCGTGGTGGTCTTGATCTTCTCCAGCTCGGCGCCCGAGCAGCCGTTCACCGTGGTCACCTGCGCGCTGTACACAAGGTCCCGGACCTCCAAGCGCAGGGTGAAGCGGGTTCCCAGCTGCACGCGCAGTCCCACGCCCACCTGCCCCATGAACTTCAGGCCTGTGTCACCGAAGGTGGGCGGGATGACCGTCTTGACGCCCTTGGCGTCCTCCTCCGTGGTGGGGGGCTTGAGCTGGTGCCGGGTGCTGCCCAGGCCCGCGCCGCCGGAGACCACCAGCGAGAAGTGGGCGAGGCTGCCCTCGTAGAAGGCGAACTTGCCGTACAGGGGCGTCACCTCCACGCCGGCGGTTGCGCCCCAGTTGAGCAGCAGCGAGGTGGCCGCCTGGGCCTCCACGCGCGCCTTGTTGATGAGCTCCTCGTTGAGGCTGCTCTCCGCGTTGTACCAGTTGTAGATGGGGGACAGCTGCAGGGCGAAGTTCTCCTGCAGGTGGTACAGGTAGGTGATGCCGCTGCCGGCGTGGTTGGTGAACTTGCCGTTCACCTGCACCCAGCCCGGGTACAGCACCAGCTCGTGCGTGCCCTTGTCCGCGAACTGTTTCTTCTCCACCGTGTGCACGCCCACGCTGGGGTTGTACAGCGGCGCGCCGAACACCAGCTTCTGCGGGTCCACCGCGGGCCCGG
>VGRA01000396.1 GCA_016875515.1 Deltaproteobacteria bacterium
CCGGCGCGGTGCTGGGCTTCCTCGTCTTCAACTTCAACCCCGCCTCCATCTTCATGGGGGACACGGGCTCCATGTTCCTCGGCTTGGTGCTGGCGGTGGTCTCCATCAAGACCTCCAGCAAGGCGGGCACGGCGGTGGCCATGCTGGTGCCCATCATCGCCATGGGCGTGCCCATCATGGACACGCTGCTCGCCGTCATCCGGCGCTCGGTGATGGGGCGGCCGCTGTTCAGCGCGGACAGGGACCACATCCACCACCGGCTGATGAGCCGCGTGGCGCTCTCCCACCGCAACGCCGTCCTGGTGCTGTATGGCATCTGCGTCCTCTTCGCCCTCACCGCGCTGGGGCTGGCCTACGCCAACAGCGCGCAGACGGCGCTGCTGCTGGTGGCGGTGGCCATCGTGGTGACGGTGCTGGTGCGCAAGCTGGGCTACTTCAGCCCGGCGGAGGGGGCGGCCAACCAGGCCACCCGCCGCCGCAACACGCAGCTGCGCAAGGTGGTGCGGGACGTCACGGAGGGGCTGGGCCGGTTCTCTACCGCGGCCGAGGCCTGGGGCGCGCTGGAGCCGCTGGCCGGGGCGCTGGAGATGAGCCGGCTGCGGCTGGAGCTGGCCGGGGAGGGGAGCGGCGAGCGGCAGGTGTTCGAGCGGCAGCGCGAGGCGGGCGCCTCCCTGCCGGTGCGGGCAAGGGTGGACGTGCGCGCGGGCCCTTCGGACTTCGGCTTCCTCGAGGGGGCGTGGGCGGACGGGCGCGCCGAGGTGAACCGCGACGAGGAACTCGCCCTGGAGTTGCTCGCGGACGCGCTGGCCCAGCGGCTCGCGTCCCTCCGGGCGGGGCGGACGCCCTCCTCGGACCGGGTCGTTTCCTTGCGCAAACAGGGCTAGAAGCCCGCACCGGACATGAAACTCGCCATCATCGGGACGGGCTACGTGGGACTCGTGGCCGGCACCTGCTTCTCGGACTCGGGCAACGACGTGACGTGTGTTGATGTGGACGCGCGCAAGGTGGAGTCGCTGCGTGCCGGCCGGGTGCCCATCTACGAGCCCGGGCTGGAGGACCTGGTCCGCAAGAACGCCTCCGCGGGGCGGCTGTCCTTCTCCACGGACGTGGGCGCGGCCGTCGCCGGGGCGAAGGCCGTCTTCATCGCGGTGGGGACGCCGGAGGGGGAGAACGGCGAGGCGGACCTGCAGTACGTCCTGGCCGCGGCCCGCCAGGTGGGGCGCGCGCTCACCGGGTACTGCGTCATCGTGGACAAGAGCACCGTCCCGGTGGGCACCGCGGACAAGGTGCGCGCCGTGGTGGCCGCCGTCACCTCCCACCCGTTCGACGTGGTGTCCAACCCCGAGTTCCTGAAGGAAGGCGCCGCGTTGGACGACTTCCTCAAGCCAGACCGCGTGGTGGTGGGGGTGGACTCGGACCAAGCCCGGGCGCTCATGGCGGAGCTGTACGCGCCGTTCGTCCGCACCGAGCACCCGGTCCTCTTCATGGACACCCGCTCGGCGGAGCTCACCAAGTACGCCGCCAACGCCATGCTCGCCACGCGCATCAGCTTCATGAACGACGTGGCCGCCCTCTGCGAGCGCGTGGGGGCGGACGTGGACATGGTCCGCAAGGGCATGGGGGCGGACCGCCGCATCGGCTACCCGTTCCTCTTCCCCGGCGTGGGCTACGGCGGCAGCTGCTTCCCCAAGGACGTGAAGGCGCTGGCCACCACCGCGCGGGAACACGGGCTTGCGTTTGACCTGCTGCAGGCCGTGGAGCGGACCAACGCCCGGCAGAAGCGGCTGATGGTGGAGAAGGCGCGCGCGCACTTCGGCGGCCTGGAGGGCCGCGCCTTCGCGCTGTGGGGGCTCTCCTTCAAGCCGCGCACGGACGACATGCGCGAGGCCCCCTCGGTGGAAATCGTCTCTGGGCTGCTCGCCGCCGGGGCCACCGTCCGGGTGCACGACCCGGTCGCCATGGACGCAGCGCGCCGGGTGCTCGGGGACCGCGTCACCTACTGCGCCAACCCCTACGAGGCGCTGGAGGGGGCGGACGCGCTGGTGGTGGTCACCGAGTGGAACGACTACCGCCACCCGGACTTCGACCGCGTGAAGGCGGCGCTCAAGTCCCCCATCATCTTCGACGGGCGCAACATCTACGATCCCCGCCTCCTCGCCGCGCGCGGCTTCACCTGCCACGGGGTGGGACGCCCCCAGAGGGCCGGGGCGGCGGGATGAGCGGCCCCGCGTCCACCCCGCCCGCCGAGCGCCCCCTCCCGCTCGTGCTGCTCCAGCAGCTGCGCCCAAGGCAGTGGACCAAGAACGCGGCGGTGCTGGCGCCGCTGGTGTTCGCCCGTTCGCTGTTCGAGTCCGGCAGCGCGCTGCGCGCCGTGCTGGCGGCGGCCGGCTTCTCGCTCGCGGCCAGCGGCATCTACGTCCTGAACGACTGGCTGGACCGGGAGAAGGACCGGCTCCACCCGGAGAAGCGCCACCGGCCCATCGCCGCGGGCAGGGTGGGGCCGGGGCTCGCGGGGCTGCTGCTGGCAGGCTGCTGGGCCGTGGCCGCCGCGCTGTGCCTGCAGCTGGGCAGCGGCTTCGCCTGGGTGCTGGGCGGGTACGTGGCGCTGCAGGTGCTCTACTCCTTCTGGCTCAAGCACCAGGTGGTGGTGGACGTGCTCGTCATCGCCGTGGGCTTCGTGCTGCGCGTGGTGGGCGGGGCGGTGGCCATCTCGGTGCCGGTCTCCAACTGGCTGTACCTGTGCACGCTGCTGCTGGCGCTCTTCCTCGGCTTTGCCAAGCGGCGCGCCGAGCTGGGAGCGCTGGCGGGGGACGCGGAGGCTCACCGGGCCAACCTCGGCGAGTACTCGGTGCCGCTGCTGGACCAGCTCATCTCCGTCACCGCCGCCTGCTGCATCCTCGCCTACGGCCTCTACACCGTCTCCCCGGACACCGTCCGGCGCGTGGGGAGCGACGACCTCAAGTTCACCGTCCCCTTCGTCGTGCACGGCATCTTCCGCTACCTGTACCTCGTCCACCGGCGGGGGCTGGGCGGCAGCCCGGAGAAGGTCCTGCTGTCGGACGCCCCCATGGTGGTGACGGTGCTGGGCTTCGTGTCGGCGGCGGGGCTCGTGCTGTACCGGCATGGCTGAGGCCCCGCACGCGCCGCGCCTGCCGCAGCTGGATGGGCTGCGCGGCCTGTGCATCCTGCTCGTCCTGGCGGGCCACGCGCTGCAGTTCCGCGGCGGCCACGCGCAAGGTGGCGAGGTGCTCGCGGGCTTCGGCGTCCAGTCCTTCTTCGCGCTCAGCGGCTTCGTCATCACCCGGCTGCTGCTGGAGGAGGAGACGCGCCGGGGCGCCGTCTCGCTGCGGCACTTCTACCTGCGCCGCGCCCTGCGCCTCGTCCCCGCGCTCGCAGCGCTGCTCGCCGCCGTGGCGGGGCTCATGCTCGTGGGGCTCGTGACGGACGAGTCGTGGCGCTCGTGGCTCATCAGCGCGGCGTACCTCCGCAACATCGGCGGGACGGGGACGACGCTCGCTCACCTCTGGTCGCTGGCGCTCGAGGAGCAGTTCTACCTGCTGTGGCCGCTTCTGCTGGGGTGGGCCCCCCGCGGCCGGCGCGCCGCCTGGGTGGCGGGTGCCATGGCCGCGGTCGTCCTGGCGAGGACGGTGGGGATCGCCTTCGCGCTGCAGCCGCCCGAGTCGGGCGTGTTCTACCTGCGCCCCTGGTACCGCGCAGACGCCCTGCTGGTGGGGGCGTGGCTGGCGCTCGTGGGCGCGGAG
>VGRA01000397.1 GCA_016875515.1 Deltaproteobacteria bacterium
GCGGCCCACAACGGCATGGCAGACACCATGACGGCTGCGAGCGACGAGGCCACCGACTGCTCGGCAAAGGCCACCAGCCCGTTGCCGCACGCCAGCAGCAGCAGGCCCGTGGCCGCACACGCCGCCCACTGGGCCCGCGTGGGCCACGGCGCCCCCCGGGCCTTCAGGAACATGAGCATCAGCCCCCCGGCCAGGCTGAAGCGCAACGCCCCCATCCACAGCGGCGGGAAGCCCTCCAGCGCCCAGCGCATGACGAGGTAGGTGGAGCCCCAGACGAGGTACAGGGCGGCGAGCGCGGCAAGGACGAGCGGGCGGGAGGGAGTCACGGGCGGCCGGGGAGCCCCGTAGCGCGGCGGTCGGGGAGGCGTCCACATCTGGACATCCCCCCTCTGGGGCCGCTAAGCGACACCCCTTGCACACCATGACCTCCACCGCGCCCTCGCTGCCTCCCCTGGACGTCACCGCCACCCTCACCGGCAAGCGCATCCTCTTCGCCGGCGTCACCGGCTTCGTGGGCAAGGTGTCCCTGTCCATGCTGCTGCACCGCTACGGCGAGGTGCTCGAGCACGTGTACGTCTCCGTGCGGCGCGGCAACGCCCCGTCTGCCGAGCGGCGCTTCTACGACAAGGTGGCCACGGCAGAGCCGTTCGAGCCGCTGCGCGAGCGCCACGGCGGGCAGGAGGGGCTGGACGACTGGCTGCGGCCGCGCGTGACGGTGCTGGACGGCGACATCACCGACGTGGCCCTGGGCATGGACGGGCCGCAGGTGGAGGCGCTCAAGGGCAAGGTGCACGCGGTCATCAACTGCGCGGGCCTGGTCTCCTTCAACCCGTCCGTGGAGCTGTCGCTGGAGATCAACACGCAGGGCGTGCGCCACCTGGTGGACCTCTGCCAGCGGCTGGGCGCCCCGCTGGTGCACATGTCCACCGCCTTCGTGGTGGGGAACAAGTCCGGGCTCGTCTTCGAGGACGACGAGGTGGTGGGCTACTTCCCCAAGAAGGGGGAACTGGACGGGCGGGACTTCTCCCTGGAGCAGGAGGAGAAGGACATCGCCAAGCTGGTGGCCCGCACCCGCGAGCGCGCGGAAGACTTCTCGCTGCAGTCCACCTTCCGCCGGCGCGCCATCGAGCGGCTGGAGGCCGAGGGGCGGGACCCGAAGGACGAGAAGACGCTGCGGCTGGCCGTTGGGCGCGAGCGCAAGCTGTGGCTCACGCTGGAGTTGGTGAACGCCGGCATGGAGCGCGCCGCGCACTGGGGCTGGCCCAACACCTACACGTACACCAAGTCCCTGGGCGAGCAGGTCATCGCTGCCTCCAAGGACCTGGCCTACGCCATCGTGCGGCCGTCCATCGTGGAGAGCGCGCTGCGCTACCCGTTCCCGGGCTGGAACGAGGGCTTCACCACCTCCGCCCCGCTGGCCTTCACCGCCATCAAGGGCCACCGGTACTACCCGGCCGGGGACAAGACCATCCTGGACATGATCCCGGTGGACCTGGTGGCCGGCTCCCTCATCGGCATCACGGCGCACATGATCTCGGAGGCAGGCCGGAACGACCGCAAGGTGTTCCACATGTGCTCGGGGGACACCAACCCCTTCTGGGCCAGCCGCTCGCTGGAGCTGGTGGGGCTGTACCGCCGCCGCTACTTCCGCAACCGCACCAAGGGCAACGCCACGCTCAACGCGCTGCTCTCCCGCATCGAGCCGCTGCCGGTGGAGAAGGACAAGTACACGTGGCTGTCCAACCCGGTGCAGCTGAAGGCCGCGCGCCTCATCAAGGACGCGCTCTCGGAGCTGCGCCCGACGTGGGGCGCCCCCGGGGTGCAGGCGCTGGTGGACCGCATCACCGACAAGGTGGACGACTTCGAGGACGTCACCCGGTCCCTCAACGGGCTGGTGGACCTGTTCCTGCCCTTCCTCTGGGAGAACCGGTACGTCTTCCGCTGTGACAACACCCGGGCCGTCTACGCCCGCATGGCAGAGGCGGACCGCGCGGCCGTGCCGTGGGACCCGGAGGCGCTGGACTGGCGCACCTACTTCCTGGACGTGCACCTGCCCGGCCTGGAGAAGTGGGTCTTCCCGGGGCTGGAGGAGGAGTCCAAGAAGCGCCGCGTCATCCCCGCCCACCGCGACCTGCTGGAGCTGTTCGACGCCACCGTCCACGCCTACCGCCACCGCGTGGCCTTCCGCATGGTGGAGGGGGAGAAGGAGGAGCGCTTCACCTACGGGGAGGTGCACCGCTACGCGGCGCGGGTGGGCAGCCACCTGCTCGCCGCCGGCATCCAGCCCGCGGACCGGGTGATGCTGCTCAGCGAGAACCGCCCCGAGTGGGGCATCAGCTTCTTCGGCATCCTGCGCGCGGGGGCAACGGCCGTCCCCGTGGACGTGGCGCTCACCGAGCAGGAGGTGCTCAACATCGCCCGCCGCAGCGAGGCGAAGGTGCTGCTCATTTCCGAGTCTGCCGCCGCGGATCTGCCGAAGCTGCCCGCCCTGCTGGCCGAGTCCGGCCTCCAGCTCCAGGTGGTCTCCCTGGCGGAGGCCATGGGCGGGGACACCGGCTCCCTCACCCGCCTGCGCCCGGTGAAGAAGTCCGCCTCCCCGGACGACGTGGCCTCCCTCATCTTCACCTCCGGCACCACCGGCACGCCCAAGGGCGTGATGCTGACCCAGCGCAACTTCTGCTCGCTGGTGTCCAAGCTGGCCGGCACCTTCGACGTGGGCCAGGGGGACGCGCTGCTCTCCGTCCTGCCCCTGCACCACACCTTCGAGTTCTCCGCCGGCTTCCTCATGCCGTTCAGCCGCGGGGCTGAAATTACCTACATCGACGAGCTCACCGCGGACCGGCTGGGGGACGTCTTCGAGACGGGCCGCATCACCGCCATGATCGGCGTGCCGGCGCTCTGGCAGCTGCTCCACCGCCGCATCACGCAGGAGATGGCGGCGCGCCCCGCCTGGGTGGAGCAGTCCATCAAGACGCTGATGGCCACCCACGGCGAGCTGCGCAACCGGAGCTCGCTCAACCTGGGCAAGCTGCTCTTCTGGCCGGTGCACAAGAAGTTCGGCGGCAACCTCAAGTTCATGGTCTCCGGCGGCAGCGCGCTCCCGGAGGACGTGCACAAGGCCTTCCACCAGCTGGGCTTTGACCTGGCGGAAGGGTACGGCCTGACGGAGGCCGCCCCGGTGCTGGCCGTCACCGAGCGCAGCAACAAGCGGCTCGCCGGCACGGTGGGCGCGGCGCTGCCGGGCATTGAAATCCGCATCAAGGACCCGGACGCTTCCGGCGTGGGCGAAGTCATTGCCCGCGGCCCCAACGTCATGGCCGGCTACTTCCAGGACCGCGAGGCCACCGAAACCGTACTGAAGGAGGGCTGGCTGTACACCGGGGACCTCGGCCGGCTGGACGAGGAGGGCCGGCTGTACCTGGTGGGCCGCGCCAAGGACGTCATCATCGACGCCAACGGCAAGAACGTGTACCCGGACGAGCTGGAGGAGCTCTACGCGCGGCACGCCCACGTGAAGGAGCTCTCCGTGGTGGGGCTGCCGGACGAGGCGGGCGGGGAGAAGGTCGCCTGCCTGTGCGTGCCGGACTACAAGGAGCGCACGCGTGAGGACGTCCGCCGCGAGCTGGAGGCCCACTTCCAGCAGGTCTCCTCCGAGATGGCCTTCTACCGGCGCGTGAAGGTGCTGCGCTTCACGGACGCGGAGCTGCCGCGCACCAGCACCCGCAAGGTGAAGCGCAAGCAGGTGGTGGCGGA
>VGRA01000398.1 GCA_016875515.1 Deltaproteobacteria bacterium
CCGCGGCGGCGACCCCGCCCCGAGGGGCGGCGGTGGCCGGCCTCCTCCGGGCGGAGGGGGGCTGTCCGCCGCGGACCGAGCGCGGCTCAAGCGAGAGGGCTCGCCGCTGGGGCTCATGTGGGCGGACGCGTCGCCCGCCAAGCGCGGCGTGCTGGTGACGGTGGTGGGGCTGCTGGTGCTGGGGGGGCTCGGCGGTGGCTACATGGCGCTGTCCCAGGGGGCCGGGCCGGTGGAGCGGGCGGAGGAGCCCGCCACGCTGGGGCGCGAGCCGGTTCCCCAGTCCTTCGGGCTGGGAGAGGGCGTGGACTTCGACCGGCCGGACTCCAAGACGTTCAAGTTCGAGGTCTCCGCGCCAGGCGAGGTGGCGGTGCTGCTGCACTACCAGTCCGGGGACATCCAGGAACGGGAGGTCAGCGTCTCGGTGAACGGGGTGGAGGTGGGGTTCATCCCGGCGGACCGGCTGGGGTCCGACCTGGTGGACAACGAGGTGCTCGTCCCGGTGAAGGTCATCCAGCGCAACGAGATCAACTCGGTCATCTTCGACAACGTGAAGAACCCGCCCGGGCAGGACCCCTGGCGCATCTGGAACGTCCGGGTGGAGGTGGTGGCGATCCCGCAGGGAACCCCGGAGGAGCTGCTCAACCGCGCCCAGCAGTCCTTCCGCCGCGGGCAGCAGTCCATGGACGCCAAGGACGTGGGGGCGGAGAACCGCTACCGCGCCTGGCGGGAGTACCGGGCCGCGTGGCTGTCCCTGGAGGGGTTGGCAGACAAGCCTGACTTGTACGGATTTGCGCGGGACAAGGTGAAGGAGGCCCAGCGCGAGCTGGACTCCAAGTGCAACGCGCTGATGCTGAGCGTGCGCAACCACGAGATAGATCCTGCCACCACGAACTTTGACCGGGTGAAGGAGGAGCTGCGCTACGCGCGCAACTTCTTCCCGGGCAAGGACCAGCCCTGCTACTGGAAGATCCGCGAGAAGATGGACAACTACGGCATGGAGTAGCGCAGCCCCGCGCACCCTTGCCGGATCCGCGGTGTGCCCCCACCTTCCCCCCGGGGGTGGGATGGAAGCGGCGGGCGGGCAGGCGGAGGGAGAGGCGGGGCGGTACCTCGCCCTGAAGGACCTCGGGCGGCTGGTGCCGGGCAACCGCGTGCACCTGCTGCGGGACGGCGTGGACGCCTTCCCGGAGATGCTCAGGACCATCCGCGGGGCCCGCCAGCGCGTGAGGCTGGAGACCTACATCTTCGGTGCGGACGCGCTGGGTCAGCTCCTCTCGGACGCGCTGCCGGACGGGCCGCCTGCAGGGCCGCTGGGGCTGGCCATCCTCTCCAGCCGCAAGGCCATCCACCGCGCCTACGTGCGGGCCCTCTGTGCGGCCGAGCGCAGCGTGGTGGTGGCGGCCGGTGACCTCTCCCCGGACGGGCGGGTGCTGGAGGACGCGGCGCGCGGGGGCGTGGAGGTGAAGCTGCTGCTCGCGGGCCGCAGCGACCACGCCTTCATGACGTGGGCGGAGCGCGGCTTCTACGCCCGGCTGCTGCGCGCAGGGGTGCGCGTCTTCGAGTGGAGCGAGGGGGGGGGGGCTGCACGCCAAGACGGCGGTGGTGGACGGCCGCTGGGCCACGGCGGGCAGCTTCAACCTGGAGCCCTTCAGCCTGCTGCACAACCACGAGGTCAACGTGGCGCTGGTGGAGCCCTCCTTCGCCGCGAAGCTGGAGGCCTCGCTGCGGCGCTGCTCGGCCAGCCGCTCAGCTTGCTCATCCCGCAGGTGGTGGGGGTGCGGCTGTCCGGCCGGCTCCGGCCCGGGGCCACCGCCACGGGCGCGGTGCTGACGGTGACGGAGTTGCTGCGGAAGAAGGGGGTGGTGGGGAAGTTCGTGGAGCTCTTCGGCCCGGGGCTCTCCTCGCTCACCGTGCCGGACCTCGCCACGCTGGCCAACATGGCCCCCGGGTACGGGGCCACCGTGGGCTTCTTCCCGGTGGACCGCGCCACGGTGGACTACCTCCGCTTCACCGGCCGGACCCCTGCGCAGGCAGAGCGCGTTAAACGCTGGTGCAGGGCACAGGGGCTGTGGCACGAGCCGGACGGTGAGGAGTCGGCGTTCAGCGACACGCTGGAACTGGACCTGAGCAGCGTGGTCCCCTCGCTCGCCGGCGGGCTCCATCAGCCCGCGTAGCCCGGCGGCGCAGTGCCTGCGTAAGCAGGGGGTGACCCCCGCGGATTTCAACTCCGACGGGGCGCGCCGCGGCAACCACGAGGTGATGGTGCGCGGCACGTTCGCCAACACCCGGCTGTGCAACCTGCTCGTCCCCGGCGTGGGGGGCGGGGTGACGTTGCACGGGAGGCAGCAGCTGTGCGTGTACGGCGCGGCCATGAAGTACCGGGCCACGGGCACGCCGCTGCTTGTCATTGCCGGGGCCGAGTACGGCACGGGCAGCTCGCGGGCCTGGGCCGCCAAGGGGACGTTCCTCCCGGGGGTGCGGGCGGTGCTGGCGAAGTCGTTCGAGCGCATCCACCGCTCCAACCTGGTGGGGACGGGGGTGCTGCCACTGCAGTTCGACCCCGGGGAGGACGCCCAGTCGCTGGGGCTCACCGGCAAGGAGACGTTCGACGTGGGCCGCATCGCCGAGGGGTTGGTGCCCGGCAAGCGGCTGACAGTCACGGCGGACGGGAAGCCCTTCACCGTGACGTGCCGCATCGACACCCCCAACGAGGTGGACGGCTTACGCCATGGCGGCATCCTGCACTTCGTCCTGCGGCAGCTGGCGCTGGCTTAGGTCAGTCCCAGCCGCGCCGGTCCTGCTTCTTGCGGGACTGGTGCGCCTTGCCCTCCAGCCGCCGCCGCTGGGAGCCCTTCGTGGGCTTGGTGGGGCGGCGCTTCTTCGGCACGAAGGTGAGCTGTTTCAGCCCCTCGCGGAGCCGCTCCAGTGCCACCCCGCGGTTCTGGTGCTGGCTGCGCCGCTCGGTGGCGGTGACGGAGAGCTCGGTGCGCGGGTGGGTCAGGCGCACGCCGGACTCGGTGGTGTTGCGGTGCTGCCCGCCCGGCCCGGACGCGATGAAGACCTCCACCTCGCACTCGGCGAGCAGCTGGTCGTCCGTCAGCCGCAGGGCGCGGTGGGCCTCGGCGCGGCGCTCGGGGGAGGCGGGGGTGGAAGGGTGCATGGCGCTGCCGAGGATAGTGCCTCGGCGCCCCGGTCCGCATGGGTGGCCGTGCTACCGTCCGCTCCCATGGCCCGAAGCGCCCTGCTGTCCCTGGCATTGGCGTGGGCGTGGGGCTGTGGCGGACCGGACGTAGATCGCTCCGAGGACGCGGGGCGCGTCTTCTTCCGGGACGGAGGTACGGACGGTGGACGGCCCCAGCCGGAGGAGGACGCGGGCGAGCAGCCCGGGCCAGGCGAGGACGCGGGCACGGTGGACCCGGAGGATGGAGGTGCGGGCGGCGGGAGCGGTGGTGGAACCGGTGGCGGCTCCGGCGGAGGCGCAGGCGGCGGGAGCGGTGGCGGGAGCGGTGGCGGTGCAGGAGGGGGCTCGGGTGGCGGCACGGGCCCGTCGGGACCCATGGACGCGGGCGTGCAGGCGGCCCCCACCTTCCCGGCCACCGTTGGCACGCTGACGGTGGGGCTGCGCACCGGCACCGGCACCAACGACGGGACGGACACCAACACCCTGTCGCTCTGCCTGAACGCCACGGACTGCTTCCCGCTCAACCTGGCGGACGTGGACGACTTCCGGGTGGGCGGA
>VGRA01000399.1 GCA_016875515.1 Deltaproteobacteria bacterium
GGGCCGCGACCGCCGGGGCGCGCCGGCCGCGCTGGGCCACCGCGAACAGCCGGTCCGCCACGTCCTCCAGGTGCCCGGCAAAGGCCACGCCCCGGCGCAGCTTCACCGGCACGGACGCTGTCCCCAGGCTGGCCGCCACCAGCGCGCCGCACAGCGCGGAGGCTGCATCCACCTCTCCCCCGCAGCGAAGCACCAGCCGCATGGCCGAGCCGAAGTCGTGCGGCGCCTTCAGCGCGCCGTAGAAGGCCACCAGCAGCACCGGCGTCACGTGGGCGGGCAGCCCCTCCGCCCCACGGAGCGCGGAGGCCGGGGCCACCCGGCGCATGAGCTCCAGCGCCTTGGGGACGTCCCAGCCCAGCACGCGCGGCAGGTGGCGCACCTCCTCCGCCAGCCCCGCGTCATGGACGCTGGCCGCCGCGGCCACCTGTTCGCACCAGGCCTCGGGTGCCCAGCGCCGCCCGGTGAGCGCCAGGGCCACCGCCCGCGCTGCAGCCGCGCAGGCCGCCGCGGCGCGTGGCTCCTTGTGCGTCACCACGGCGAGCACGCCGGCCTCCTGGCCCAGCCGGGCCGGGTCGTCCCCGGAGAGAAGTCCCGGCACCAGCGCGCGGGACAGCACGGACGGGTCCGCTACCCCGAGCGGCGCCCCCGCGGACATCCACGGCGCCCCGGCCACGAAGCGCTCCACCGCCTCCACCACCACCGGCCCGGGCATGAGCAGCACGCCCTCGCGCCAGGCCCAGGCCACGTGGCTCGCCACGCTGCGGCCGTCCACGCGCCCGGACGCCACGGCGCTCTCCGCCGTGGCCAGCATGAGCTGCGTGTGGGCGGAGAACTGCCCCTTCTGGTAGCGGCCGCGCGGGCGGGGGCTGAAGTCCTCCACCCGCTCCGCCGCCTGCGCTGCGGCACCAGGCGGCAACCCCCTCAGCGGAAAGCCCAGCGCGTCCCCCACCGCCATGCCCAGCACGGCGGCGCGGAAACGGTCCTGCAGGGTGTCTGGGTGGAGCGTAGGAGGCACGGGCGGGGTCCGGCGGATTGAAGCCCGCTCACCGGTCCGTTTCAAGGCGGGACAGCCGGGCAATGCAGGCCGCCTCGCCCGCGTGGAGCACCTGGCCGTCCCACACCGCGGGGGCGCGCGTGCCGCCGCGGGCGCGGAGGTCCTGCTCCACCTCGGGGTAGCTCACGTTCCGGAAGCGGACGGCGGCCTCCAGCCCGCGCGCCACCACGTGGCGGCGCACGGCGGCGGACTCCGCGTCCGGGATGGCGTGGAACAATTCCATCATCCGGCCCCTGCCTGGGTTCAGCGCAGCGCGAGGCTGGCGCGGACCGCCTCGCGCTTGACCGCCGCGGCGGCCAGCTCGAAGTTCGGGTCCCCTGCCTTCAGCTTGCGCAGCCGCTCCTCGGCGTCCTGCAGTCGCTTGCGGGCCTCGGTGGCGTCCAGCCCCTCGAGCGCCTCGGCGTGGTCGGCGAGCACGCGGACGTGGTCACCGGCCACCTCCACGAACCCCTCCGCCACGAAGTACTGCGTCTTGACGCCCGCGTCGGAGACGGTGAGCGCCCCCATACCCATCACCGTGAGGAACGGGGTGTGGCCGGGGAGCACCCCGAAGAGCCCCTCAGCCCCCGGGATGATGGCCTCGTCCACCTGCAGGGAGGCAATCCGCCGCTCCGGCGTGACAATGTCCAGGCTGAGCCGCGCCATACCTTAGGCCGCCGCCGCCTTGCGGGCGTTCTCCAGCACCTCGTCAATGCCGCCCGCCATGTAGAAGGCGGACTCGGGGACGTCGTCGTGCTTGCCCTCGGCGACCTCCTTGAAGCCCTTGATGGTGTCCGAGAGCTTCACGTAGCGGCCCGGCTTGCCGGTGAAGACCTCGCCCACGAAGAAGGGCTGGCTGAGGAACTTCTGGATTTTCCGGGCGCGGGCCACCACCAGCTTGTCCTCCTCGGAGAGCTCGTCCATGCCGAGGATGGCGATGATGTCCTGCAGCTCCTTGTACCGCTGCAGCAGCCCCTGCACGCGGCGGGCAACGGCGTAGTGCTCGGGCCCCACCACCTGCGGGTCCAGGATGCGGCTGGTGGAGTCCAGCGGGTCCACCGCCGGGTAGATGCCCAGCTCGGAGATGCGGCGGTTGAGCACCGTTGTGGCGTCCAGGTGGGCGAACGTGGTGGCCGGGGCCGGGTCCGTGAGGTCGTCCGCGGGCACGTACACCGCCTGCACGGAGGTGACGGAGCCCTTGGTGGTGGAGGTGATGCGCTCCTGCAGCGCGCCCATCTCCGTGGCCAGGGTGGGCTGGTAACCCACCGCGGACGGGATGCGGCCGAGCAGCGCGGACACCTCCGAGCCGGCCTGCGTGAACCGGAAGATGTTGTCGATGAAGAGGAGCACGTCGCGCCCCTCGTCGTCGCGGAAGTACTCGGCAATGGTGAGCGCCGAGAGCGCCACGCGCGCGCGCGCCCCGGGCGGCTCGTTCATCTGGCCGTACACGAGCACAATCTGCGACTTCTCCATGTTCTCCGGGTTGATGACCTTGGACTCGATCATCTCGTGGTACAGGTCATTGCCCTCGCGCGTCCGCTCGCCCACGCCGGCGAACACCGAGAAGCCGCCCTTCTCCACGGCCAGGTTGCGGATGAGCTCCATCAGGAGCACCGTCTTGCCCACGCCGGCGCCGCCGAACAGGCCAATCTTCCCGCCGCGGGTGTACGGGGCGAGCAGGTCAATGACCTTGATGCCCGTCTCGAACATCTGGATGGCAGTGTTCTGCTCGGTGAACACGGGCGGGTTGCGGTGGATGGGGAGGTACTTGTCCGCCTTCACCGCGCCCTTCTCGTCCACCGGCGCGCCCACTACGTTCAGGATGCGGCCCAGCGTGGCCTTACCCACCGGCACGCTGATGGGGCGGCCGGTGTTCTTCACCGCCTGGCTTCGGCCGAGGCCGTCCGACGAGTCCATGGCGATGGTGCGCACCGTGTTCTCGCCCAGGTGCTGCGCCACCTCCAGCACCAGGTTGTCCTCGCCCCCGCCGATGGAGGCGTTGGTCACGGTCAGCGCCGTGTAGACCTCGGGGAGCGCCCCGGGCGGGAACTCCACGTCGACGACGGGTCCGAGCACCTGGATGATTCGACCGACCTGCTGAACGTTGGCTGCCATGTTCGGTGTGCCTCTTTGGGGTTGCTGCGAAAAAGGGGTTGGGAAAGCGCGGGTTACTTCAGGGCCTCGGCGCCGGAGACAATCTCCATCAGCTCCTTGGTGATGAGCGCCTGCCGGGACCGGTTGTAATAGAGCGTCAGGCTTCCAATCATGTCGCCCGCGTTCTTGGTGGCGTTCTCCATGGCGTTCATGCGCGCCCCGTGCTCGGACGCCACGGACTCCAGGATGGCCCGGTAGACCTTGATGTTGAGCGCCTGTGGCACCAGCCGCTCCAGCACCGCGTCCCGCGAGGGCTCGTACTTGAAGTCCACGCCCGCCCGCGCCACCGCCGCGTGGGCCGCGTCCGTGGCCTCCACCATGGACAGCGGGAGCAACTGCACCAGGGAGACCTTCTGCGCAATGGCAGACAGGAACTCGTTGTAGACGACGAAGACGGCGTCCACCTCCCCGCCCAAGAAACCGGCCGTCAGCTCGGAGGCCAGGTCCGCGGCCGTCCGGTAGGACACCTTGTTGAAGATGCCCTCGTAGTTCTTCCGCACCGCTACGTCCTGCCGGCGGCGGAAGAAGTCATTGCCCTTCCGGCCCAG
>VGRA01000400.1 GCA_016875515.1 Deltaproteobacteria bacterium
GGGCCGACTACATGGCCTACGATCCGCACAAGCTCTCCATGGAGAAGGTGGAGCAGCCGTTCTTCACCCCCGAGGACCGCATCGGAGCCCTGGAGCTGCAGAACCTCTCCGTCACGGACAACCGGGCCTTCCTCGCCCACTGGCTGGACGCCGTGCGCGGCCTGTCCGGTGGCGCGGGGGACGACGTGAAGGGGCTGCTCGGGGGCGGCACGTGAGCCCCAGGCGCGCGGCGTTCGGGCTGCTGCTGTGCCTCGGGGCCGGCACCGCCCTGGCCCAGCGCGCCCCCAAGGGGAAGCCGGCCCTGGTCATCTCGGCGGCCGGCTCCGCCACGTGCGAGTTCCGCCTGGTGCGGGGCTCCAACGAGGGGGCGGGTACCGCCGCGGCCTTGAAGGACGCAGAGGCGCGCCTGTCCCGTTACGGCTTCAGCAGCTACGCCCTGCAGGAGTCGGTCACCCACGCCGTCCGCCCGGGCGAGGCGGCCATGGCTCCGCTGAAGGGGGCGGACGTCCAGTTCCGGCTGGACGAGTTCAGCTTCGCCCAGCCGGGCAGGTTCTCCGCCCGCGTCAGCGCGGGGAGCGCCTCGGGGCTGTTCAGCGTGGACACGGGAGACACCATCACCTGGGCGCTCCCCGGGGATCCCCAGTCCATCCTCGTCTTCACCTGCAAGTGACCCGTGCGTCCGCTCGCGCTCGCCCTGCTCGCCGCCGCGCTGCTCGGTCCCGCCGGGGAGGCGCGCGCGCAGGCGGAGGGAGGTCCCCCGCCGGCCTGCTTCGTCACCGTCATCCACGCGCTCAAGGCCGAGGGTCAGGCGCTGCCTGCGCTCAAGCCGTACCAGCCGCCGTTGGCTGCAAAGGCGTTCAAGAAGTGGAAGTCCTTCGCGCTGCTCAGCCAGGCCCGGTACCGGCTCCCGCCGGGGGGCAAGGCGCTGCTGTCCACGGCGAAGGACGCGCTGGAACTGAACCTGGTCTCCCGGGACGCCGGCACCACCCGCGCCACGCTGAAGGTGGGCAAGCGCAAGGCCGTGCCGCTCGCGTTGACCGACGCCGCCCCGGCGCAGCTGGTGGACGGTGGCAGCTGGAAGGGCGGCCGGCTGCTCTACGGCGTGTACTGCCCGGCCGGGCAGTGAACCGCCTGCCGCCCCGCGCGGCGCCCAAGCCCAGCTGATGCATGAATGAAGGCCGCCCGTAGCCGTCGGGGGCGACAACAACCGGCCTTTGCCCTATAGGAACAGGCGCTGTCCCAACGCCGCCGCTCGAGGTCCACACGCCATGAAGACCCTGCCTGCCGCCCTCCTCCTCCTCTCCGCCCCCGCCTTCGCCGCCGGCTTCGAGCTGGGGGGGAACGCCGCCAGGGGCGCGGAGACCTATAAAACGATGTGCTCCTCCTGCCACGGGGCGACGGGCAAGGGGGACGGCGCGGCCTCCGCGGCGCTCAACCCCAAGCCGGCCAACTTCCAGGACGCCGCCCGGGCCGCCTCCGTCACGGACGAGTACATCTACAAGATGATCAAGAACGGCGGCGCCGCCAACGGCAAGTCCGCCATGATGGTCGCCTGGAGCCCCGCCCTGGACGACGGCAAGATCCGCGACGTGTCCGCCTACGTCCGCTCGCTCGCCCCCAGGGCCGCCCCCACCGCGCCGGCCGCGGACACCACGGGCAAGGGGACGGAGAAGGCCACCCCCGCCAAGGCCAAGAAGAAGTAGGCCCGCTGCAGGGCGCCGGGGACGCACATGAACAAGCTGCTCGGCGCCGTCGGCGTCTCCGCGCTCCTCACCGTCGTGGGGCTCTGGCTGTTGCGGGAGCGGCTCGCCGCGTCCGCCCAGCGCCCGGCGGAGGCCTACGCAGAGCAGGGGGCGAAGCAGCGGCTGGAGCCGCTTTGGCCGGTCCCCGGCTTCGCCCTGCAGGATCAGTCCGGGCGCACCGTCACCGCCCAGTCCCTCCGGGGCCGCACCTGGGTCCTGAACTTCATCTTCACCCAGTGCCGCACCGTCTGCCCGCTGCTGACCGCGAAGATGGTGCAGCTGCAGCGGCGGCTGGAGGGGGCGGACGTGGCGTTCGTCTCGCTCTCCGTGGACCCGGAGCATGACACCCCGGAAGTGCTGGCGGCCTACGCGCAGCGGTGGGCCCCGCGGGAGCAGCGCTGGACGCTGCTCGCCACCACGCCCGAGCTGCTCCCCGCCCTGGCCCGGGACTTCCACGTGCTGGCGGAGAAGGGCAAGGCCACGGACCCGGATCCCATCATCCATTCCAGCGTCTTCCTGCTGGTGGACCGGGAGGGGATGGTGCGCGGCGCCTTCGACAGCGAGCTGCCCGAGGACTTCGCCGCGCTCGAGCGGGGCGTGCGGACGCTGGCCGCGCTCCCGGCCGCCGCCCCGCTGCCGGACCTGCCGCCCGAGGAGCAGTACCACGCGCTCGCCTGCGCCAACTGCCACGAGCGGCCGGAGCTTGCCCCGTCCCTGTTTGGCCGGGCTGGCACCCAGCGCGAGCTGGACAACAGCCTGCGCGTGACGTTCGACGAGGCCTACGTCCTCGAGTCTCTGCTGGCACCGGACGCCAAGCGCGTCCGCGGGTACCCCCTGCGGATGCCTGGCTACGAGGGGCAGCTGACCGCGGCCCAGCTGGACGCCCTCACCCGGTGGATTCTGTCTCGCCCGGCGGTGGGCGAGCAGGCCCCGGACGCCGAGGTGGCCACAGACCCCATCTGCCAGATGAAGGTACGGGTGACGCCGGACGCGCTCTCCGCGGTGATCGGCGGGAAGACGCACTACTTCTGCGCGGACAGCTGCCGGCGAAGGTTCGTGGCGGAGCCCTCCGCCGGGACCGGGCAGACAGCCGCCCATTAGGCGGCGGCATGCGCCGCAGCAATCAATTCTCTTGGCTTGCGGGCCGAGTCGTGTGAAGTCGGCGGCCGCGCGTCTATAACGCGTATCCTGAACCTGGCGCCCTGTGGAGCGGAAGAGCAATGCATCGAACGAGGAAACTGCTGTCGGCCGTGGCGCTCTTGGGCCTGGCCGCGGCTGGCTGCCTGAAGCCTGAAGGCGCGAAGAAGACCCTCCCCGGCCACGAGCTGTACGCGGCGTGCGCCTCCTGCCACGGGCAGGACGCCGCCGGGAACGCGAAGCTGGAGGCCCCGCCCATTGCGGGGCTGCCGGCGTGGTACGTGGAGGTCCAGTTGGTGAAGTTCCGCTCGGGCCACCGCGCGTACCACCCGGAGGACGTGGCCGGGCTGCGCATGCGCCCCATGTCCCGCCAGATGATGGACGAGGGGGAGATCAAGTCGGTCTCCGCCCACGTGGCCTCGCTGCCGGTGACGAAAGCCGCCACCACGCTCGAGGGCGGCAAGGCCTCCGACGGCGCGGGCTCCTACGCCACCTGCCTGGCCTGCCACGGCGCCAAGGGCGAGGGAAACCAGGCGCTCGGGGCGCCCCCCATTGCGCACCAGGCGGACTGGTACCTGCTGTCTCAGCTCAAGAAGTTCAAGGGGGGCCTCCGCGGCACGCACCCGGAGGACAAGTCCGGCGCCTCCATGCGGCCCATGTCCATGACGCTCGCGGACGAGCAGGCCATGAAGAACGTCATCGCCCACATCGGGACGCTGTCGAACTGAGGGAAACCATGTCCAACGTCCCCGCCCCCGCCAACAACGATGCGTCGGACCTGCTGGCCCGCAACCTGTTCTTCATCACGGTTGCCGGCGCGCTGGCCTTCTCCGGCGTCGTCCTCGTCTT
>VGRA01000401.1 GCA_016875515.1 Deltaproteobacteria bacterium
GCCACCGGCCGCTACTTCCCCATGCCCCTGCGGGACGTGGAGATGGCAGCGCTGGCAGACGTGGACGGGGACGGGTGGCTGGACCTGTGGCTCGTCTTCTCCCAGTACGCGGGCGCGCGCCCCGGAGGCGTGTGGCGCTTCGAACCCTCCGACGGTCGCTTCGTCCCGCTCCCCTCGCCGAAGCTGGGGGTGGGCAAGCGCAGCTGCGGCGGCATCGCGCTCGCGGACGTCAACCGGGATGGCGTGCTGGATGCGTACATCTCCTTCGGCCTGGACTGGGACGGCACCTCCCCCAACCTGCACGAGACCCCCTCGCCCCACGAGTTCTGGATCAGCCACGCGGGCGGCTGGAGGGACGCGTGGCGGGAGCGCATGCCCGAGGAGATCACCCGCACCTCCTTCGCCGGGATGACCGCCTACTTCGGGGACCTCAACGAGGACGGCGCGCTGGATCTACTCGTCGGGAACGACTTCCTGGACCCGAGCCTCTTCCTCACCCAGGCCCCCACGGGCGCGTTCCAGTTGGCCCCCCGCCGCTGGGTGGAGGCCAACACCATCCACAGCATGAGCTATCTGCCGGTGGACCTCGACGGGGACGGCGACGAGGAGCTCCTGGAGGTGGGAGCGGCCCCGCCCTGGGCGGCGCTGACGCGCGGCGAGAGCTCCGTGGATACCTCGGTTCGCCCCCGGCTCCCGCGTCACCAAGAGCTGAAGCAACTGGTGTCGGCCTCCGCCCGGGGGAAGTACGGCTGCGCCGGCTACCAGGACGGCACCGTCCGGTGGCTGTGCGCCGCGCACCTGGCCATGGAGCGGGCCATCCTCAAGACGGACGCCGCGCTCTGCCGTGACGTCCCCCCCGGGCTGGTCCGCGCCTTCTGCGAGCGGCAGGTGCGCCAGATGCGACTGGAGAACTACGCGCTGCCCCAGTCCGTCCGCTACGACGTGGAGCGCTTCCCCAAGCAGGTGATGGACAACGTGGTGCTGAAGCGGCTGGGTCCCCGCAGCGGCTATGGGCTGGTGGGCCAGCCGAAAGAGGTCACCTTCACGGGCTGGAGCTGGGCCGCCTACCCGGAGGATCTGGACGGGGACGGGCGGCAGGATCTCGCCATCACCAACGGCTACATGAAGACCTACTTCCACCCCAACCGGGTCCTCCGGAACGCCTCGCTCCCGGGACGGCCCCGGCTGGAGGAGGTGACGGTGGCGGCGGGCCTGGGGTTCGGAGACCAATCCCGGGGCCTCGTGGCTGCAGACTTCGACGAGGACGGTGACGCGGATCTGCTGGTGGGCAACCAGGCCGGCGAGCCCCAGTACCTGGTGAACCAGAGCGGCGGGGACCGGGTGGAGGTGGAACTGCGGATGAAGGGACCCAACCGCTACGCGGTGGGGGCCACTGTGACGCTGCTCACCTCCGCCGGCCCGCAGAAGCGGCGCATGGCCGTGGGCGGCGTGTGGAACACCTCCCAGCCCCAGCGCCTGCGCTACTCGCTGCCCGAGGGCGTGGCGGTGTCAGGCATGGACATCACGTGGCCGAACGGCCAGCGCACCCACCACCCGGCCCCCGCCGTGAACGCGCGGACGATCATTTTCTTGTGACATCAGAACTCAGAAACACCGCGCGTTGGCCGCCCCGGGCGTGCCGCGATTGCCGCCGTTCACGGCGTAGGTCCCCGCGTCCGTGAAGCAGGAGTTGGATGCAAGATCGTTCGACAGGACGTCCAGGTTGTTGAAGTCCAGCTGCCACGCCGTGCCGGACTTCACCTGCGCGGTGTCATAGCTCACGGCGTCCAGCAGCCCACCGTCCTCCGCCAGCACCCGCACCATCCGCGGCCCGGTGTTGGCGAGCGCGAAGCCGAACGTCCCCGCCACCGCCGGCAGCCCGCCGTTCACCAACGGGTCTGCCTTGCGCGCAAACACGAGCCAGCTGTTGGCGCCGGGGCGGATGCAAGCGGCCCCGCCCAGCGTGGTGAGGGCGGTGCCCTCATTGCCCAGCTGCACGCCGTTCAGGTCCACGTCCGCCCTCACCAGCACCTCGAACCACTCCTCGTCCGAGTCCACCCCGGACGTGTCCTGCAGCAGCTCGGTGATCACCAGGTCCCCCACGGAGGGCCGGATCAGCGGCCGCGCCTGCCCCGACGTGCCGTCCACGCACGTGCCACTCACCGCCACCACCGGGCACGCGCCGTTGGCAGTCCCGGGCGTCCCCTTGTCCCCGGCACCGTAGGCCTGGGTGCCAGCACAGAAGGCATCCGCCCCATCGTTGAGCACGGGATCCAGCTTCAGCGCGTCCAACTGGGAGGACGCCCCGGTGGACGTGGACACCCACGAGATGCTGTCGATCACCGTCCCCCCGCTCGAGATGGACAGGGACCCGGTGGTGTTGGCCAGGGACAGGCCCGTGAGCGCCGTCACGTGCGGCAGCCCCCCGTTCACGCCCCCGTCATCGCTGCGGGCCACCACCGCGTAGCCCCCCGCGGGGACGCGCAGGCACGCAGCCGCCGCGAGCGTCTCCCCCGCGCTGCCGGAGGTGAGTTGCACGCCGTTGAGGTCCACGTCCCGCGTGGCCAGCAACTCGAACCACTCGCCCGCGGTGTCCGTCACGGCGGCGGGGTTGGCCATGAACTCGGAGATCACCAGGTCCCCCGCCGCGAGCGGCGCCACCACGGGACGCGCCGCGCCCAGCACCGCGTCGAAGCACGTGGGACAGCCCCCATCGGGGCAACCGGCGTGCGGCACGCCTGCATCCGTGGCCGGGATGCCCGCGTCTGCAGGCGCCGCGGGGCGCCCATCCAGCACGGTGGCGGTCGTACCGTCCGGGCAGCGGATGGTCGTCATCCCTGCGTCTGCGTCCTTCGTCACGGTGCAGGAGGTGCCCGCGTCACCACGAACCCCCGGAGCCCCGGGCTCGCCTGCCGGCCCCCGCGCGCCGTCCTGCACCGTCGCCGAGGTGCCGTCATCGCACGTGACCGTGAGCGTCCCGGCATCCCGGTCCCGGCTGACCGTGCACCCCGTACCGTCCGCGCCATCCCGGCCGTCCGCCCCAGGTGCAATCTCCACCACCGTCCCGTCCGGGCAGCTGACGGTCGCCACGCCCGTGGACGGATCCTTGCGGGCCGTGCAGTACACCTTGCTGCCGTCCTGGCAGCCCCACAGGCACAGCAGCGGCAACACGCGAAGCAACGGGCGCACGGTCTTCACCCTCCGGCTCAAGGCAGCACAAGGAGACATTCTGCCCGCCCGCCGCCCGGGCCGTCCATCCTTTATTCCGAAATGCAAACAGGCTTGACAGCAACAGACCCATCCCGCGCGCGACAATTCACCCATGGACGTCCATCTCCAGACCGCCCGCAAGCTGACGGTCTCTGCCGTGCTGCCGGACAAGGCGATCCGAGGTCTCGTGGACGCTGCGCTGGACGGCACGGGGCGCCGGGGGGCGCGTCCCGTCCTTCATGGGCTGGGAGAGGATGCTTTCGAGTTGGTGGCCAACCCGGTCAAGGCGCTGGTGGAGCTCGGCCGGGCCATCCGGGGGTGACGGGCGCCGTCCGCACACGCCCGGCCCCCCCTCACAGCTCGACCTCGGCGTGCGCCCAAGCGGCCCCGCACAGGGCCACGACCCAGGCAAACAGGCGGTGCAGTTTCACGTTCGGCCCCCCGTTGCGCCGCTAGACGTCCAGCGGCGTGTCTTCCAGCGCCGTCCCCATCCACGCGTCCATGACCGGGAAGA
>VGRA01000402.1 GCA_016875515.1 Deltaproteobacteria bacterium
TCCACCTCCCGCGCCCGGGAGGAGCTGCAGAAATGGACCGCCGCGTTCGAGCGGGAGAACGGGCGGAAGCCGGGGCGCGCCGAGCGTACCGAGCAGAAGGGGGCCATCCGGCACCAGCTGCGCGCCCGCGCCAACCCCACCACCCGCGTGCACGACGTGGCGTGGAACCTCGAGACCGGCCACCTGCAGATCTGGAGCGGCTCGCGCAAGGCCATTGGCGAGGTGCTGGCGGCGCTGGAGGACGCGTTTGAACTCAAGCTGGTGCCGCTCATCCCGGGCGCCGTGGCGGCGCACGAGGGGATGAAGGACGAGGCGCTCGCCCCCACCCGGGAGCTGTCCGGCGCGCTGGAGGTGCCCCATGGGAAGGCGTGAGGCGGCCCGAGCCGAGGCCCGGTTCATGCGCGGCGAGACGGGCGTGGATGGCCAATCCACTGCGGAGGAGGCGAAGGACGCTGCAGCGCTGGAGAAGGACCAGGCCCGCGAGCAGCTGCTCCGGGGCCGCACCTGGCTGGGGCGCGAGTTCCTCACCTGGCTCCTCTGGCAGTCCGAGCCGGACAACCCGCTGGATCTGGACGGCGAACCCGTGACGGTCCTCTTCACCGGGCGCACCGTGCTGCGCGGGCTCCATGGCGAGGTGGTGGAACTGTCTGCCAAGGGGGCCATGGCCCCCTACTCGGTGCAGGTCAAGAGGGCTCTGGCGGACGGCCTGCTGGTCCACGCCAGCCGCCTGCGCTTCACCGTGGGGGACCGCACGTGGGAGGCCGGGCTGGACGCCGAGCACCTGGACGTGAAGTCCGCCAAACTGCCGGAGCTCCTTACCGAAGAGGAGGACGACCGCCTCACCGAGCGGCTGGACCTGGCCGAGCAGCTCTCCGGCTTCGTGGACGCCCTGGTCGGCAGGTTCCTCGCGCTCCGCGCCTCGAAGGCGTGGGGCCGGGAAGCGGTTCCGGCCATGCGCCGTTGGATGGAGGGACGTGAGGCGGGTTGAGCAACAGCGGGCGTTCACCGAGCGGCTCCGCGCCGAGGGCGTCCGCTCGGCGTGGCCGTACTTCGCGCACCTGCGCCTGGACACCGGCTTCCGGGAGACGGACGTCTTGCTCGCGCAGGCGCCCCTGGTGCTGAACGGCCTGACGGTCCTCAACTGGGTCACCGCGCCGCTGGCGGAGCTCTACTTCTCCACCGCGGAGGGCGAGTCGTACGAACTCGATCTCGGGAACCGGGTGGTCCGAGGGCGGCTGCTCGAGAAGAACACGGTGGAGTTCCGGGACGGGCAGCCCTGCCGGATCGAAGGCGGGGAGCTGCAGTGGTGCCTGGGCGAGGACGGCACGTGGCGGGAGTCCCCTGCCCCACCCCTGCCCACCCTGCCCCCTCGGGACCGCGAGAAGCGCCGCCCGTTCCGCTCCCCGCTGGAGGTTCGGCTGGATCCCGCGCAGCAGGCGGTGGTGGACCGCCCGGCCCACGAGAGCGTGCTGCTGCTGGGCGAGGCCGGCTTCGGGAAGACCACCGTGGGACTTCACCGTCTGGTCGCGCTGCGGGACCGGGCGCAGGGGCGCTTCACCGCGGCGGTGGTGGTCCCCACCGAGGGGCTGCGCCGGCTGACGGAGCTGATGCTCGAGCGCCGCGGCGTCACCGGCGTGGACGTCCGGACGTGGGAGGACTGGGCCACCCGCTCGGTCCGCCGTGTCTTCCGGGATCTCCCGCAGCGGCTGAGCGTCAACACCCCCACGCAGGTGGCCCGGCTCAAGCGCCACCCCGCGCTCGCCCCGGTGCTGGAGGCCTTCGTCCGGCGCCACCGCCGGCCGCTCGCGGACGACGAGGGGCGCGTCCGGACCACCGCGCTCGCCTCCCGGCAGGATCTCCACCACCTTTTCGGAGACCGCGCCGTGACCGGGCAGGTGGTTCTCCGCTCCGGGGGGGCCCTGCCGGCACGCGCGGTGGAGGAGGCCGCCCAGCACACGAAGATCCAGTTCCTGGATCCCGCGGACAAGACGTGGGCCCACGTCCACGCGGACAGCCTCATCACCGCGGACGGCCGCGGCCTGGACGACGGCACGCCCACCGAGGACGCCGGCTCCGCGGACCTGGAGGACTGCGCGGTGATGTTCGAACTGGAGCGGCTGCGCGCGGAGACCTCGGGCCGCAAGCCCACACCGCTGGGGCAGTACGACTGCGTCCTCGTGGACGAGGCGCAGGAGTTCGCCCCGCTGGAACTGCGGCTGCTCCGCCGGATCCTCCGCCCCGGCGGGACGGTGATCGTGGCCGGTGACGCCGCGCAGCAGGTGGACCCGACCGCCGCCTTCGAGGGCTGGGACCGGGTGATGGCGGAGCTGGGAGCGCCGCTGGCGCACCGCGCCGTCCTGGGGGTGAACTACCGCTGCCCCCCGGACGTGACGGCGCTCGCCCGCTCGGTCCTCCGCGAGGACGCCTCCCCTGCCCCGGACACCAACATCCAACGCGTCCAGGTGGGGACGCCGTTTCACCTGGCGGCTTGGCTCTCGGAAGGGCTGCAGGGGCTGCTCGCCGCGGATCCTTCCGCCTCCATCGCGGTCATTGCCCGGACGCCGGACGCCGCGCGCAACGTGTCGCACGCGCTGCGCCACGCGCTGGACGTTCGGCTCGCGTTCGACGGCGACTTCGACTTCCGCCCCGGCGTCACCGTCACCTGCGTGCAGGAGGTGAAGGGCCTGGAGTTCGACCACGTGGTGGTGCCGGACGCGGGTGCCAGCACCTACGCGGACACGCCGGATGCGCGCCGGGCCCTCTACGTGGCCGTGACGCGTGCTACGCACCGGATCGCCCTGTTGGCCGCCGGCGCGTGGAGCCCCTTGCTCAGCCCACCTCCAGCGCCACCGCCGCCGCGTGGATGACGGAGGCGATGCGGACGGCGTCGTGCACCTGGTCCTCGGAGAGGCCGTGCTTGAGGGCCTCCTCCTCGTGGCTGTTCATGCAGGCCTGGCAGAAGTTGATGGCGCTCACGGCAAAGCTGAACAGGTCCATGTCCGCCTTGCTGGTGGCCACCTGGTTCAACCGGAGCATCCGCAGGCGGGCCGGCTTCTCCGCGTAGCTGTCCTTCCCTATGGCGTGGCGGAACCGGTAGAAGATGTTGTTCTGGGACATCAGGATGGCCGAGGCCTTCGCGTCCTCCAGCGCCCCCGCCGAGATGCCCGCCGCCGTGGCGTCCGCCAGCACCGCCTGGGTCAGCTTCGCGTTCCGGGCGGCGTAGGCGCAGGCAAGCGCCGTCCCCCACACCTGGTCCGCATTCAGCGCGCCGGGCTGCAGCACGGCAGAGAGATTCAGCTTGATGTCGCGCGCGGTCTCCGGGAGCGTCTCGCGCAGGGCGTTGATCTGTTCCATGGCATCCCTCCTGGGGGAAGTCGTCGGGTGAAACGAGGGGCGTGGCGGTTGCTTCCGCGCCACGCCCCCACGTGTCCTGCGTTGCTGCGGCGAGCGGCTCAGCCCGCCTTCTTCAGCTTGGAGCCCAGCGTCTCCTCGCCCTTCTTCCAGTTGCAGGCGCACAGTTCCTCCGTCTGGAGGCCATCCAGCACGCGGAGCACCTCGTCCACGTTGCGGCCCACGGACAGGTCGTTCGCGGTGGCGAAGCGGACCGTGCCCTGCGGGTCAATGATGAAGGTGGCGCGCAGCGCCACGCCCGCGCCCGGGTGCAGAAGGCCGAAGCCCTGCGCCATGTCCGGGTTGATGAAGAGCAGCGGGTGGTT
>VGRA01000403.1 GCA_016875515.1 Deltaproteobacteria bacterium
GTACGCCGGCCGTGCCCAGCCGGTGGCGGTGGTGGGGTTGGGCGGGACGCCGGCCGCGGTGGTGGCGGGTGGCTCGCACACCTGCGCGCTGCTCACTTCGGGTGCGCTGCGGTGCTGGGGCGGGGGCGGGTACGGGCAGCTGGGGCGGGGGAGCCTGCTCGGCAGCACCGCGCCCGTGAGCGTGGTGGGCTTCTGAGGGGAGCGCGGCGCGGGGGGCGGCATTACATGGTTGCCCCATGTTCCGGCAGGCCCCACCCCGTTCCATCTTCAGCAGGTCCACCCGCCTCGTCTCGCTCGCCGCGGGGCTGGCTCGCCACGAGCTGCAGGGGCGGCTGGAGCGGGCGGTCACGCGCGGCGAGGAGCTGGCCCGCAGGGCGCAGCAGCTCAAGGTGCAGGTGGAGCAGGCGAAGGAGATCGTCGAGAGCCTCGGGCAGCTGAAGGGGGCGGCCATGAAGGCGGGGCAGCTGCTCTCCATGGAGCTGCGGGACGTGCTGCCGCCCGAGGTGACGGCGGTGCTCGGGCAGCTGCAGTCCTCCGGGCCCACGGTGGACTTCGGGGAGATTGACTCCATCCTCCTGCAGGAGCTGGGGGCGGAGCTGCGCGGGCAGCTGGAGGTGTCCCCCGTGCCGCTCGCGAGCGCCTCCATTGGCCAAGTGCACCGGGCCACCTGGCGCCCGCCGGGCGGTGAAGAGAAGGACGTGGTGCTGAAGGTGCAGTTCCGCGGCATCTCGGACACCATCGACAGCGACCTGGCGCTGCTGGAGCGGGTGGCGCGCGTCTTCCTCTCCGTGCAGCTCAGCCACTTCGACGTGACGGCTGTCTTCGCGGAGATGCGGAACGTGCTGCTCCGGGAGACGGACTACCTGCACGAGGCGGACGTGCTGGGAAGGTACCGGGAGAAGGCGCACCAGGTGCCGGGGCTGCGCGTGCCGGAGGTGCACCGGGCGCTGTGCAGCAAGCGGGTGCTGTGCCTGTCCTGGGAGCGGGGGCTGACGCTGGACCAGTACCTGGCCACGCAGCCCTCTGCGGAGGACAAGAACCGCTTCACCGCGAAGGTGCTGGACCTCTACTTCCGAGAGTTCTTCGACTGGGGGCTCGTCCAGACGGACGCCAACTTCGCCAACTTCCTCTTCCGCCCGGACACGGACGAACTGGTGCTGCTGGACTTCGGCGCCACGCGGGAATACCCGCCGGAGTTCCGGGAGAAGTACCGCGCGCTGCTGCTCGCCTCCCTGCGCTTCGACCGCCCGGCGGCGCTGGCGGCAGCCCATTCCCTGGACCTCATCCACCCGGACGAGCCGCCCGCGGCCAGGGCTGCCATGCACGGGCTGCTGGAGACGGTGCTGCGCGTCTTCCAGCCGGCGGAGCAGCCGGTGTCCTTCACCGATCCACGCATCGTGAACGACTCGTCCGTGGCGCTGAGGGCCTATTACACGTCCCTCACCTGCTCTCCGCCGCCGGCGCAGTTGCTGTTCCTCCACCGGAAACTGGGAGGCGTCTACACCATGGGGCGGGTGCTCGGGGCGCGGTTGGACCTGCGCCCGTACGTGGAGCGGCTCTCCGGCTGAAGGATTCCGCCGGGGCTCAACGCCGGCGCGGCTTCTCCCGCTCGCACGAGCCCGGGTGCACCTGGAACAGGTAGTCGTCCGGGCAGACGCGGAAGGTGGGGCGCACCTCGTTGACAGCGCGGGCCACGTCGTAGGGGAAGGCAGACCAGCGCGGCACGCCCATGTTGACCCAGGTGAGCGGCAGCACCGCCCAGAGCAGCAGCAGCGTGGCCACGAAGCGGTCCGGCAGCGCGGCGAGGAATGCCTCGTCCATCAGCCAGAAGGCGCCGAGCAGCAGGAAGCTGGAGACGGCGGCCACGCGGGTGTGGTCCGCGGTGATGGGCATGAGCCCCAGCACGCCCAGGAGCGCGAGCCAGAACGGCCAGGCCCTCCGCCCGCGGTCCAGGGCCTTCAGCGCCACGGCCCAGCCTGCCCCCAGCGTGCCGAACAGGATGGTGTGCGGGTGGAGGAAGAAGGTGGTCCACAGGATGTCCAGGTGGTTGGCCATCCATTCCGCGCGCCCCTCCTGCGGGGACATGCCGTGGCGGGCGAACAGCCACGAGAGCCCCGCGCGCCCTGCAAGAACGCCCAACAGCACCGCGCCCGCCCACAGCGGGCCGTGGCGCCGCTCCGCGTCCCCGCTGAGGCGGGACAGCACCAGCGCCCCGAGCGCCGCGGCGGAGGCCACCGCCGCCTGCTCGAAGTGCTGCATGCCCAGCCCCACGCCGGCAAGCAGTGCCACGGGCCAGGCGCGAGGGGCGGCGAGCGCCACCGCCATGAGCAACAGCGTCAGCCCGTCCGAGCCCACCCAGAACCAGGCGGTGGTGGAGACGGGCAGGGCCGCGAAAAGCACCCACGCGGCGCGGGCGGCGCGGTCCGGGAGGGCGCGGTGCAGGAGCCAGAAGACGGCCGCGGTGAAGCCCAGCGCGAGGGCCAGGTTGAAGAGGAAGAAGGGCCACTTGCCCAGCGCCCCCACGCACCAGGCGAGGAACGGGGCGAGCCAGTTCCAGAGCATGTAGTGGTCCCACGGGGCGGGGAACGGGTTCTTGAACGGGTCCTGCGCCAGGCGCTCCAGCACGTGGATGTTGGGCACGGCCCACGCGCCGGTCTTGAGAGCCATCAGCGTGGCGAGCACTGCCAGCAGGCGCGGCCTGGGCGACTGGAAGACGAACCGCTCGGTGGCTTCGAGGACTTTCATGGGGGTGGATGCATGGCACAGGTGCGCGCGGGATGGGCAATCGGCGAGGCTCTGCCGCATGGCCCTGCTCGCGTCCGTGTTCACCTGCGTCGTCGCCCTGCTGCACGTGGGGTTCCTGGCGCTGGAGATGTTCCTGTGGACCACGCCGTGGGCGTGCAAGGCCTTGCGCCGCACCCCCGCGCAGCAGGCGGAGACGGCGGTGCTGGCGAAGAACCAGGGGCTGTACAACGGCTTCCTCGCCGCGGGGCTCGTCTGGTCACTGCTGGCGCCGCCCCAGCTGTCCGGCCCGCTGCGGCTGTTCTTCCTGGGCTGCGTGGGGGTGGCGGGCGTCTACGGCGCGGCCACCGCGGGGCGGGGCATCTTCTTCGTGCAGGCGCTGCCCGCGCTGCTGGCGCTGGGGGCCACGCTGCGTTGGCCCGGCGCGTAGATCACCAGAGGACCTGGGCGCAGGCCTTGGAGGCCAACTTCGCGCCGACCGTGCAGACCGGGCCGCCGACGTCCTCCGGCTCCAGGGACTGGGAGAGCTTGAACTCGTCGGGGCCGGGCTTGAACTCCGCCTTCACCGGCCCCAGCCCAGCCTCCAGCTTGGGGCTCACCTGGTTGTACATGCCGCAGGGATCCGGGGTGAACTCGAGGCCCGCGGTGATGCCGGCGGGCCCGCACTCGAACCCTCCCTCCATGACGACCGACGTCCCGGTGCTGTCCAGGCCCGCGTTGCTGATGCCCACGGATGCGCCCACGCCCAGGCCGATCTCCCCGCACCAGGAGAAGCCCTCCGAGGTGACCGCCAGCTTGAGGCCGCCGCCGACGAGGTCGTACGCGGACACCTCCACGGCGAACAGGCCGAGCGGGTCCACGTAGGTGACGGGATCGTTTCCCACGTACTGGTAGAGGTTCACCGGGCCGCCGCGGAAGAGCAGCGGATCCCTCACGGTGAACCGCCCGGAGGCCGGCTCGTA
>VGRA01000404.1 GCA_016875515.1 Deltaproteobacteria bacterium
AACGGCGAACGCCTTGCACAGGTGGCTGTGGCCAATGAAGGTCACCTCGGACAGGTGGCCCACGTAGGGCTCCAGCTCCCGGGCCTGCTCCAGGGCGAAGATGTACTCGTACGCCTTCGGCTCCACCGGGCTGCCGTGGCAGAAGCACACCTCACCAATCCGGTAGGTGTAGGGCAGGCTCTTGAGCCAGTAGATGTTCTCGTCGTCCAGGACGTTGGTGGTCCAGTCCAGGGCGTGGCGGGCGGCGTCGTAATAGAAGCTGTAGTCCATCCGGCCGGCCACGGCGGCGTCGTGGTTGCCGAGCAGCGTCACCTCGGTCACCGAGCGCACGAGGTTGCAGCACTCGTTGGCCGAGGCACCGTAGCCCACCACGTCCCCGAGGCAGACGATCCGGTCCACCTTCTGGGCGTCCGCGACCTTGAGCACCTCGGTCAGCGCCTCGATGTTCGAGTGGATGTCCGAGATGACGGCGATCCGCATGCGAGCCTCCCTGGCAACAGGGTGTTTCTACCTCAGGCCGGGAGTTCCGCGAACTCGGTGAGCCGCTGGAAGTCCTTGTAGCGCTGCCGGATGTCCGAGACGCCGATCTCCCGGAAGCGGTCCAGGGAGAAGCGCTCCACGGCGAAGCTGCCCATCACGGAGCCGGTCACCATGGCGCGGCGGAGCGCGTCGTGGGAGAGCGAGCGGTGCAGGGCCACCGAGCCCATGAAGCCCCCGGCGAAGCTGTCCCCCGCGCCGGTGGGATCGAACAGCTCGGCGAGCGGGTACGCGGGGCACCAGAAGACGTGCTCCTGGTCGAACAGCAGCGCGCCGTACTCGCCGCGCTTGATGACCAGCCGCCTGGGCCCCATGGCCAGGATCGCCTTGGCCGCCTGGACGATGTTGTGCTCGCCGGCCAGCTGGCGCGCCTCGCCGTCGTTCACGAAGAGCAGGTCCACGCGGGAGAGGGTCTTCTTGAGCGCCGGCAGGCTGCCCTGGATCCAGAAATTCATGGTGTCCATGGCGATCAGCTTCGGGCTGCGCACCTGCTCCACCACCTGCGCCTGCAGCTCCGGGTGGATGTTGCCGAGGAAGACGTACTCGCTGTCCCGGTAGGCCTCCGGCAGCGTGGGGCTGAAGCTCTGGAAGACGTTGAGCTGGGTGTTCAGCGTCTGGGCCTCGTTCAGCTGGAAGGAGTAGCGCCCCTTCCAGCGGAAGGTGCGCCCCTTCACCCGGGACACGCCGGAGAGGTCCACGCCCCGGGCGCGGAGGAACTCGAAGTGCTTGTCGTCGAAGTCCTCGCCCACCACGGCCACGGCGCGGACGCTGGTGAAGAAGGAGGCGGAGGCGGAGAAGAAGGTGGCGGAGCCGCCGAGCACTTCCTCGCGGGACCCGAACGGGGTCTCCACCGAATCATACGCAATGGAACCGACGACGAGCAGCGACATGCTGACACTCTCCCGGGAGCAGGGCCTGAGCGGCGACACCGTGAGCGGTGCTTGTAGATCCTCGTCCGCGAAAAAGACACCACCTCCCAAGGAGAAATCCTGCCCCAGCAGGAACCGGCCGGCGGCGTCCCGCCGGGAGGCGGTGGCCAGGTCATCCACTCCCACCGTGGCGAACAGGTGGTGGCGCGCCTGCAGGCGGAGCGCGGCCCGCACGCGCGGGCAGCGCAGGGCATCCGAGGAGGAGTCGAACGCGTCGAGCCGCAGGGAGAGCGCATCCTCGAAGAGGTGGAGGTCTGCTCCCACCCCGCCCGAACTCTCGATGATGCCCAGCCGCAGCGTGGCGAAGGAGTAGCGGCGGGCCAACTGCGCGCTCACCTTCAGCCCCTGCCGGGTGAACCGCTGGACCTTCAGCGCGGGATCTCCGGCGGAAGCCGGCGAGGCCCGCACCGTGGCGGTCTCCACCGTGCCGCGGGGATCGTCCACCACCTCCAGCAGGTAGAACGTGTCCGGCCGGGGGAACATCCGCAGCTGGAGGAAGCTCTTGGCCTGCCCCTGCGTGGCGAGGTACTCGCTGTGAACCCCCACCTCCATCCGCAGCTGGGAGAGGCGGCTGGCGAAGACGGAGACCTCCTCGATGGCCTCGTTGAGCCGCTGGGAGGCCGGCCCGTCCCGCAGCAGCGTCCCGGCCACGCCCTGCCCCGCCTTGAGCCCCTCGGTCACTCCCTCGATGTTGTCCAGCCCCCGGTCCAGCTTCCCCAGCGCGGACAGCTGCGTGGCGGCAGAGGCCTCGAGCGGCTGGCCACCGTCCCCGCCGCCCACCAGCGAGCGGGCAGAGGCGAGCAACTCCCGCACGTCCCGGGCGATGGCCTCCACGCTGGCCACCACCTCGCGGATGGGCTCGCGCTGCTCGTCGGTGATGGCCTTCACGTTGGAGGAGGCCCCCTGAACGTGGCCGAGGATCACCTCCAGCCGCTCGGCGCTGCGGCGCAGCACCTGGTCAAGCGAGGCACTCAGCCGGACCAGGTTGTCCACGATGAGCTTCAGCGCCCCCGGCCCCTGCTCGCCGCCCAGCACGCCTCGCAGCGAGCGGGTCACCTCGCGGATGTCGCCGGTGATCTGCTCGAGCGAGCCGAACACCGCCTCCATCCCCTGCTGGTCCACCACGCGGGAGATGGTGCCGCCCGCCGCCAGCGGCGGGGCGTCCTCCGACCCCGGGTACAGCTTCAGCAGGTAGTCCCCGAGCAGCGACTCGCTCCGCTTGGCCAGCGCCGCATCCTGCCGCAGCGCCCCGTCCTTGCGCAGCCGCAGCACCACGCGGGCGCGCGTCTCCTCCAGCTTCACCTCCGCACCTCGCCCGCGGGGATGACGGCCACCTGCACACGGCTCCGCTTCCCGATGCCGGTGGCATCCTTGAACCAGGCGTCTACCTCCTCTCCCCCCCCCGCGCGGACAGGGCCCCCTTCCGGGCAAAGCCGATGAAGGCGAGCAGCAGCGCAGCGGCAACGAGGACCAGGAGGCCGGCCCGGAGTGGCGTGACCGGCTTCATGGCAGGCGGCGCGGGAGGCTAATTCCTCCCGAACCAGGTCTGCAGGAAGGGGCGCACCGCCGGGTGGGAACTGTTGCGCACCTGGCCCGGCGGGCCCGGCTCCACGATCCGCCCGTCGTGGAGGAAACACACCTGGTCCGCCACGTTCAAGGCGAAGGAGATGTCGTGGCTGATGACCACGGAGGTGATCTCCAGGTGGGCGCGCGCGGCCTTGAACGTCTCCTCCACCGAGTCCGTGGTGAGCGGATCCAGCCCGGTGGTGGGCCCGTCGTAGAGGACGATCTTCGGATCCGTGATCACCGCGCGCGCCAGCCCCACCCGCTTGCGCATGCCGCCGGAGAGCTCGGACGGGCAGGCCGCGTCCACCGTGGACAGCCCCAGGAGCTCCAGCCGGGCATGCACCCGGGCACGGACCTCCGCCTCCGGCAGCCGCGCGTGCTCCCGCAGCGGGGACGCCACGTTCTCGAAGGCGGAGACCGAGTCGAACAGCGCCGCCCCCTGGAACACCATGCCGAACTTCCGCCGCGCGTGGGCGAGCGCGTCCCCCTCCAGCGGGACGATGTCCTCGCCGTCCACGCGCACCTCGCCAAGGTCCGGCTTGAGCAGCCCCACCAGGTGCTTGAGCAGCACCGTCCTCCCGGAGCCGGAGCCGCCCAGCACCACGCAGGTGGAGCCCTCCAGCACGGACAGCTCCACCCCGGCCAGCACCCCGCGGCCACCGAAGGA